>CALEFO010000047.1 GCA_937877165.1 uncultured Lachnospiraceae bacterium
CCAGGAGCTTATGAATGTTGAGGTTGGTAACCTCTTCCACAAGACGTCCCGTGGTACCGGTCGCGTAGAGCTCGTTGCGGCTCAGAATTCCGCGATAGGCGATGCAGAAATTCTGCATCAGTTTCTTTTTGGCATCATGCGCAATCAATGCAATATTCATGTCATACCCCCAAAATGAATTCCTTCACTCTTCGATGTCTTCTGCATACTCTGCATTCGTACATTCAGAACGAAACCGATGCCAATATACAGACTCAGCAGACTCGTCAGGCCATAACTTACGAACGGAAGAGGGATTCCGGTGTTCGGCAGTATGCCGGTTGCAACCGCAATGTTCATAAATCCCTGAAATCCGATCCAGGTCCCCACCCCTGTGGCGATGACAACTCCTGCCTCATCTCGCGCACTCCGTGCGATAAAAAAGCACCGGATGGCAATCAGCATCAGCAGAATCACAACAATACTGCTTCCTACGAAGCCGAACTCTTCCCCGATTACCGTAAAAATGAAGTCTGTCTGCGACTCACTGATATAGCCGCTGTTGAGAAGCGAGCTGATTTCATTGGTATTGTATCCTTTGCCCATCAGCTGACCGGAACCGATTGCCATGATGGAATTCATCGTCTGGTATGCGAGTGTTGTCGCATAATCTTCCGGATGAAGCCAGGCAAGAATCCGGCCTCGCTGGTAGTCATTCAGAAGTGTGGACCCCTCCTGCGTCACCAGATTGATGAATACGATTAAGGAAGGAATCGTAACAACCAGAATGCCTGTCACCAGCCGGTAGCTCAGTCCGCAGACAAACAGGATCACGGCAATGATGATGAATACCATAATCGTGGTCGACAGATCCGGCTCCTTGTAGATCAAAAGAAGCGGCGGAACTGCCAGCAGCAGGCACAGAGAAATCCATACATACTGCTTCATTCTGCTCTTATATGTCATGATAAACTTCGCATAAAATAAAATCAATAATATTTTGGCGAACTCGGAAGGCTGGATCTGCATGCCGACATTGATCCAGCGGGTCGCGTCATCGCGGGACACGCCAAGAGGCGTGAAGATCAGTGCCAGCAGGATGATGGAGAGCAGATAATAAAGCCACGAAAACCGCACCACTCTCCGGTAGTCCAGACCGGACAGAACAATGGCAACCACAAGGCCGAGAATCATACCCTCAATCTGCTTGCCCTGCAGGTCATGCTCCGCAGATCCGATCGCCGCGACGCCGATGCCGTTCAGAAGCGCGATTAGTGCCAGCAGGATAAAATCAAGATGCTTTGGTGCAAACGTCTGAAATAAGCGATGTCTCATTCCTTTCGGTAATACCCTTTCTGAAGGCTCTTAGGACAGCCTTCGAACAAAGAGACTTATTGCTCTCTGGTGTCCCGGAACAGTGCCTCCATGTCCTGATCGAACGGGACGATGCAGATTTCCTGCTCCCTGACGGCAGCGATTGCAGGAAGCGCTTTGGAAAAAAGCTTCGTCCTGCCGCGCCAGACAACTCCGTCGATGGAGAGCTTTTTCGGACGAAGATCCGAGGAAGCGACAAAATGTCTTCCACTTCCTTCCTCTCCTGCCCGCACCACTCCGCGGACGCTTCCAAGGACAATGGCGTCCCGAAGCGTTGTGAGTGCAGCGCCTTCTTCGACATTTCCGATGACAATAACCGTGCGCTCCGTCTTATAGATGTCCCCTTCGTGCAGACTTCGGAGAAGAATCTGGTATTTATTGTTCGAAGCAGTCGCGGAGGAAGCGTCCCTTCTCTGCGTGGTTCCGCTCTCTGGCTGCGTTTCCTTCTGAAGGCGGATCGGCTGCGTTTCATCCGTGACCTCAGCCATTCTTGCCTGAAGGGACTGCATGCACTGCTCATATGCAAAATTACGTGCCCGCAGGAATGGTTCGCACCGCGCAGGATCCTCGGAGAAGACACAGACAATGCGGATTCTGGTCTCCTGCTCAATGATGCCGATGACGGTATCCTCTTCCTCTTCAGAGAGGCGTCGTCCTGCAAATGTCAGCGTAAGTGCTGCGTCCTCAAAAAAGTTCGCAGATTCCCGGAATTTCTCGCGGACATCCTCCAGAAGGGATTCCCAGCTTTCCGTTTCATCAAGCCGGATCCGCAAACCGTATTTCTCATTTTTAATCAGTACAGAGCTCTTCATGATTCTGCCATTCCAATCTGGTCTTTCAAACACCGCGAGGAGAAAATGGTACCGAGAAAATGGCATCGGGCAGGTACGAGTGCCGCGAGGAGAAAATGGCATCGGCCATTTTCGAGTGCGCTAATCCGAAATCCTCTCCTCGGTATTCATAGACGAATTCAGAATGTCCTCCAGCGAGGTCACGCCGAAATAGTATTCCAGCACGGCCTCCGTAATCTGCGCCGCGTAGGACGAGGTGTAGCCGTTTGCCACACGCGTTGCCACGGCGATTTTCGGATTGTTGTACGGCGCATAGCTGATAAACAGCGCGTGGTTCGGCTTGTCTGCAGCTTCCTGCGCGGTACCGGTCTTACCGGCAACCTCGTAGGGGAAGTCTGAGAAAAAGGACATATTCTGCACAACGCCCCGCATGCCGCTGTGGATCGCGTCCCAGTAGGAGGAATCCATGTTGATCACATTGCGGACGGTTGCGGAACCTTTCTGAAGAAGCGTTCCGTCAGAGGACTGTACCTTGTCAATCAGTGTCAGATTGTAGCAGGTTCCGCTGTTGGCAATGGTGGTCACATACCGTGCCAGTCCGACGGTGGTGTAGCTGGCATTACCCTGACCGATGGCGGAACGGACCGCATCCTGATTGGAGACCTGCGGCGCGCGCTCTTCAATCTCAATGCCGGATTTCTCGGTAAGGCCGTACATGTCTGCGTATTTGCGGAGCTTCGAGATACCAAGATCCGAGTTGTAATTGTCTTCCTCATCCAGCCCCAGACGGTACCCCATTTCATAGAAGAAAATATTACAGGAGTGTGTGATTGCGCCTGCAACATTGAGGTTTCCATGCATGTTTGGATAAACCCAGCAGCGAGGCTCCGGCTTGCCGATTTTGGTGAAGACGCCCTCACATTTTACAATGCTGGAAAGATCAATGACGCCCTCCATCAGCGCTGCAGTGGCGGAGACCGGCTTGAAGGTTGAACCGGGAGCCGTCTCCTCGTAGGTTGCCTTGTTGATGAGAGGCTTCGACAGATCCTTCTGAAGGGAACTGTAATAATCGGCATCCACGCCGTTTGCCATCATGTTGTTGTCGTAACTGGGATAAGAAACCATGGCGAGCACATCACCGCTGTTTACGTCCGTAATGACAATGGAGCCGGAGCACGGGTAGAGATTCAGCTGATCCGGCGTCAGATCCATATTCTTGATCCGGTTCATCATGAAAGTCATCGCGCTCTCCTGCCCGCTGATGAGATTCCCTGCTTCTTCGTCGGAGACCGAAATCGCCTTCTGCTCAATCAGAATCTCGCAGACCTGTGCCCCGGAGATGGTGTCACTCTGGATCATGTAATGAAACAGATGCTTCGTGAAATCCTCATCTTGTTCCAGCTCCTGCAGAATGTACGAGACCAGTGCCTGAAAGGCCTCGGTGCTGGAGGCATATTTTTCATCCATACCGATTTTACCGGCGTCCACCCAGTCCTTGGAAATTGCGTAATTCAGGAATTCCGACATGGAGATGACTTCATTGGTGGTCCAGTCAATGTAGGTCTCGTCCTCCGTGTCGATGCGGTCGCGCACGAGGACGTCCTGATCCTTGAGCATCTGTACGATATAGCTTTCGTAGTCCTTGTATTCCGTGGAAAGAACGTTATAGGGCTGCTGGAGCTTTTCCATCTCCTCGCGGAGCTTGGAAAGAGCCGCCTTCTGATAGGATACGAAAGCGGACCAGACCTGCTTTTCCGTGGTTTTGGCGTCATCGGCCTGCAGATGCGAAAGATCGATGATGTTGTTGTTGAACATCTGGAAATAGACATCATAGATGGGGATCATGATGTCCGAGCTGTCCTCGTTTTCTCCCATGTCGTAGGTCTTGGCATCGATGATCCGGTCGTAAACGATGTCTGCGAGCTTCCGCTCCAGAATGTCCTGCGCCGCGATCTGAAGGTCGTGGTCAATGGTGAGATAGACATCATTTCCCGCCGTTGGTGCGACATAGTTGCTGGTTTCAAGCTCGTTTCCCAGATTGTCAACATAAACGGTCTCCGATCCCTTGGTTCCCTGGAGCTTGGTTTCAAACGCGGATTCGATACCGGATTTGCCGACTACGTCGCTGCTTGTGTAGGACGGATTCTCCTCCTGCAGGGTCTTCAGCTCATCGGAGCTGATCCGCCCGGTATAGCCGAGAATCTGGGAAAAATACTCGCTGTCGTTGTATCTGCGAACGGTATCATCCGCGATGTCAACACCCTCCAGACTGTTCTTGTTCTCAAGAATCGCAGCGACGGTTTTCTCGGAGACATCCTCGGCGACCGTGGTGGAAATGTATTTCTGATAGCTGTTCAGATTGAGGAGGTAGCGGACCGTGACGAGCTGAAGGAGACGCTGCGGCTCATATCCTTTTTCTGGGACGAAGTCACTCGTTTCATCCGACGGATCCTTGCGCTCTCCGATCCGGAAGCGCTTTGCAAGGTACCAGACAACGTCGTCGGCTGTCGCACTGGCCTCGTTGGATTCCAGATCGCTGATGTTGGCATGGCCGTACACGTCGGCAAGAAAACGGGAAAGCGATGTCCCGGTCACCGTGAAGGCATAGTGGCGGCTGGTCTTATCGTATACGATATTGAAATCCGTTGTGATGGAATCCCCGTTTTTCTCGACAAGATCAATGACCTGCCCGATGGTGTCATTCAGCTCCTTATCATGTGCAGAGGAGGATTCCCCAAGGTCGTTCATGATGACGGAATAGGCGAGCTCGTTGTAGGCAAGAAGCTGTCCGTTCCGGTCATAGATATTGCCTCTTGTGGAAGGAATGGAGACCTCACGCTGGATGCGGAGCTGGAAGTTGTCCAGATAGTTCTCGCCGTTGACAATCTGCAGAACGAACAGACGGTAAATCAGAACGCTTCCGGTTCCGATTACAACGGCAACCATGATCAAGGTGCGGAGATTGATTTTCCGAAAGAAATCACTCCGAAAGAAACTTGCGATATGGTCATAAATGCGATAAAGAAAGTCAATCATCTGTTTTTGGTGTAATTCAGGTATTCTTCATTACGGAATTCTGTTCCAGCGCATTCCTTCGTTTCTCATGCATGAACCGGTTATACAGAAAACGAAGGAGCGGATACAGAAGTGTCGCCGCAAGGAGCGTGTAGACCATCTCCGGGAACAGGCGCTGCAGCAGAAAGTTCTTCAGAAACAAGCGGTTACGCATGGCAAACAGGAAAACGAAGTTCAGAAATCCGTATACAAAATCACAAACCGCAATCAGGGACAGCGGGAAAGCCAGATCTTCCACGTAAAGGATTTTCTGGAATTTTCCGGAAAGGTATCCGATCACTGCGTACACACCGGCCTCAAATCCGATCAGGGGGCCGAAATAGATGTCGCACAAAAGTCCGCAGACCATTCCGATGACCATTCCCTTCCGGTCTCCGAACATAAAGCCGTACGCCGCTGCGACAATAATCATCAGATTCGGCGTGATGTCCTGCGTCAGGACCATCGGGAGGATCGAGGTCTGTATGACAAAGCAAAAAAGAATGATGGCAAATACCAAAAGTACGGTTCGAAATTTCTTCATTCCTGCAGATTAATTTCCATTTTCTCCGGATTCATCGTCCGTGGTCTGCTTCAGCTCCTGAATCACAAGAACCGTGTCGAGTCTTGCAAAATCGACGGCCGGTGTGATCCTTCCGGAACGGGTCAGATTGTTGGGATCGGTCCGGATCTCACTAATGTAGCCAATGAGAATCCCGGGCAGATATTTGTCGCTGATATTGGACGTCACCACGCTGTCGCCGACGTTAACCTTGCCGTCAGGATCCGAAAGCTCAGAGAAGCTGATCGTTCCGTCAGCATAGAGTGTCAGGCTCCCCGATACAATCAGATTGTCCTGCGTGGAGAGCACCGTCGCCGACACGTTGGAATTGTCATCGATGATGGACTGGACTCTCGACCAGTGTTTGCCGATATAGGTAATGCGACCGACAAGCCCGCCGTCTGCCAGAACGTTCATGTCGAGAGCAAGGCCGTCCGCCGTTCCCTTGTCGATGGCAAAGGAATGATACCAGCTGCCGTTCTCCTTTGCGATGACGCGGCATCCGGTTTTCGGGAAATCCGCGTAGGTCTGATCCAGCTGATAGAGCTTCCGCAGCTCTGTCAGTTCGTGCTTCTCCTGCTGGAGTGCATTATTGGTGACGGAAAGCTCTTCGTTCTCGGCCTTCAGGGCCTTGTTCTCTTCCTGAAGCGTTTTAATGTCGGAGACCAGCTGCTCCCGTTCAATTAGCCACTCTCCCGCTTTGCTGACACCGTCCTGGAATGGGACGATGACATAGTTGGCAAAGCCGGACAGTGGGCCGTCCAGGATGTCCGTAAAATATGTAGTTAAAATCATGCCAACGCACACGGCGGTGACAAGGAGAAGAAGATACCGCCCCGGAATGTGCGGATGGAACGGCTCTCTTCGCTTGATGGGGCCTGACGTCATTTCCCAAGTCCTTCAATGGTATAGGCAAGCGGACGGTACTGCATCTTCTTGATGACCTGTGCCAGTCCGAGTGCCACGGTGTTGATAGGTGCATCCGCCATGTTGATGTCCAGCTTGGTCTCCTCGCCGAGCATCTCGGCAAGTCCCTCCTCCTGGCAGGCACCGCCCGTCAGGAACAGTCCGTGCCGGTAAATATCGGCGGAAAGCTCCGGAGGCGTTCTCTCCAGAAGAACCTTGACGTTGTCAACGATCGTACGGAAGCTGTCCTTGAGGGTATTCTCCACGAAATCGTGTGAGAGCGTGCGCTCCATGGGAAGGCCTGTGACAATATCGCGGCCGTACACGGTGCAGACACCGCTTCCAATCGTCCCCTCTTCCTTCGAGCCGAACGAGAGGCGGACGGTCTCCGCCGTCTTCATGCCGATGACGAGATTGTATTCTCTGCGGACTGCGCTCACGATATTCGCGTCGAACTGGTGACCGCCCACCTTGATGAGCTTGGAGAGTACGATGCCGCCGAGGGATAGAATGGAAATCTCAGTGGTGTCGTAGCCGACATCCACGACAAGGACACCCTGCGCGTTCTTGACGTCAATGCCAAGGCCGAGACCGTCGGCAAGTGCCTTCTCTACGACCATGATGCGGCGGGCCTTGATGCCGGCATCCTCAATCAGATCATAGAAGGCTCTCCGCTCCACTTCGGTGACATCCGTCGGAACCGCCACAAAGAAATCTGCAGGATGCAGCGCTCCCCGCTGCTCGTCGCGCATAAAGGACTTCATCAGAAGCTCCATGTTATGAATGTCCGCAATGACGCCGTTGCCGATCGGGTTGCTGACCCGGATATTAGCGGGAGCACGCTCGAACATTTCATAAGCATTGTCTCCGTAGGCGATCATGGTCTTCTTGTTCTTGACCGCGATCATGTTCTTCTGAACGAGAATCTTGTCGCTTGCCGCATTGTAAATCTTAATGTTGCAGGTGCCGAGATCCACGGCATAGGCGTTGTTGATGACGCCGGGATCGTGGAACTCCTCCTGCTCACGTACTTCGCCGGGTCCCCGGCGTCTTCTGCCAAATAAAGACATAATGAAAACTTACCTCTTTGAAATCTGCAGCTGCCCCGCCTCTTTCATGCTGTAGTAGCAGCGGTCTCCCACAATGATGTGATCCAGAAGCGGAATCTCGAGAAGATCTCCCACCTCCGAAAGACGCCTTGTCAGCCGGATATCCTCTCCGGACGGCGAAGGGTCCCCGCTCGGATGGTTGTGCATCACCAGCACCGCGGATGCCCCGGCCTGCAGGGAGCGGATAAAGACATCCCGCGGCGAACAAAGGGACGCATTCACCGTGCCGATGGTCAGCGTCTCCTCACGGATGACGGCATGCCTTGCAT
>CALEFO010000048.1 GCA_937877165.1 uncultured Lachnospiraceae bacterium
AATTCCCGGTACACCCGGTACTCCTTCGTGTCCGCCTTCTTCGGCATCACGCGGATGACCATGGCGTGAATGGCCGACGCACCGACGAAGCGGCTCACCGACACGCGCTTGTTGCCCTCCTCCACGTAGAACCGGGTCATGTATTCATACGCCTTGATTGGATCATGGATTCCCTCTTCCATCTGGGAATCGTACAGTCCTGACCACTTGCGGGCGAACTCCGTATCCGACTCCAGAATCGGCATAAAATTCGCAGCAAACGCCGTGGTTCTCCCTTCCGTCTTCGTGCCGTCAATCATATTCAAAGGGATTTCCATCAGGCCGACGTTGATCTCGGCAAGCTTCCCATCGCCGCCGATGATATCATCCAGGACCGCAGGATACGGCGATCGCTTCTCCGAAACAGCCTGTCTCATCTCGCGCAGGCCCAGTTTTCTGGCAGCAATGTAATCTGTTTCCATCGATGTTCCGTCCTCTTCCTGTATTCTTCCTGCTTTCCGGCTCTTTCCGTAATACTCCGCACATCTGCGGCCTTCTTACGAGAATTCTCCAGGCAGCTAATAATCAAATACTCTTTCCCCGCCAGACCTACTGTGCGCGGTCCTCTTCAATCAGCTTCCGGACTGCACCAACGGCGACCCGGATCGCCCCGTCCGTATCATGCACCACCGGATTCTCAAGGCCAAGCTTCTCGCGCTCCTGATTCGCCATCACAAGAAAGCAGGAGCCGCACCGCACCCGCCGGAGCGCTGCGACAACAAAGAGCGTCGAAGACTCCATCTCAGAGGCAAGGCATCCAAGCTTCTTCCAGGCCTCCCACTTGTTCTCCAGCTCATACGAAACCGGCATTTCCTGCAGGTCATGCTGGCCGTAGAACGAATCCTTGCACTGCACCACGCCGACATGCACCGCTGCATTCTGTGCCTTTGCGGAGGCGACCAGCGCATTCGTCACGCCAAGATCCGGAACCGCCGGATACTCGATCGGCGCATATTCCTTGCTGGTTCCGTCCATTCTGACGGCTCCTGTGGCAACCACAACATCCCCGCTTTTTACCTCTGGCTGGATGCCGCCGCAGGTTCCAATCCGAATAAAAGTATCGGCGCCTGCCTTCACCAGCTCCTCGATCGCAATGGCTGCAGAAGGGCCGCCGATTCCCGTCGAGGTCACGCTCACCTTCTCCCCGAGAAGCGTTCCGGTATAGGTCACATACTCTCTGGAATCCGCAATCAGAACCGGATCTTCCAGATATTTGGCAATCTTTACGCAGCGCTTCGGATCCCCGGGCATGATGACATAGCGTCCGATCTCCTTCGCGCTGACCTGCGTGTGGTACTGCTTCTCCGTCTCTGAATAATGCATGGCAATCCTCTCTCCTGATTCCGCGCCTCCCGCTTCCCGGGCAGGCGGTCTTGATGAAAAGCCGTTTCCCGCGGCCATGAATGTTATGTCAGATTTTCTTCCCGCTCATCCATCACAGAGATATAGGCGGGGCGCATGATCTTGCCCGCTTCTATAATCTCCTCCAGCCGGTGTGCGCTCCAGCCCGCAATCCGCGCGATGGCGAACAGGGGCGTATACAGCTCCCTCGGAATGCCCAGCATATTGTAAACAAAGCCACTGTAAAAATCCACGTTCGGGCTGACACCCTTGTAGATATGGCGTTTCTTTGCAATGACCTTTGGAGCGATCTTCTCAATCTGGTTATAAAGACCGAGTTCCCTCTCTGCGCCCTTCTCCGCCGCAAGCTTCGTAACAAACCCCTTGAAAATCCGCTCTCTCGGATCCGAGATGGAATAGACTGCGTGACCCATGCCGTAGATCAGGCCCTTTCTGTCGAAGGCTTCCTTGTCCACGAGCTTCTCCAGATAAGCGCGGACCTCATCGTTGTCCGTCCAATCGTGCACATTTTCCTTGATTTCGTCCATCATGTCCATGACCTTGAGGTTGGCTCCGCCGTGGCGAGGCCCCTTAAGGGAGGACATGGCAGCCGCAATGGCAGCGTACGTATCTGAGCCCGAGCTCGTCACAACACGTGTGGTGAAGGTCGAGTTGTTTCCTCCGCCGTGCTCCATGTGCAGCATCAGGGCTGCGTCCAGAACCTTTGCCTCCGTGGAGGTAAATTTCTGATTGGGCCGGAGCATCAGGAGGATATTCTCCGCCGTGGAAAGCTTCGGATCCGGCCGGTGGATGTACATGCTCTCCAGCTTCTTGTCGTAGTTGTAGGCATGATAGGCATAGATCGCAAGCATCGGGAAGACCGCAATCAGCATCAGTGACTGGCGGATGACGTTGTCCACAGAAATATCCTGTGCGTTGATGTCATAAGACGCCAGCGTCAGAATGCTCCGCGTCATGGAATTCATGATGTCCTTCGTCGGTGCCTTCATAATGACGTCGCGGGTGAAATTCGTAGGAAGATTCCGGGACAGCACCAGACTCTCGATAAAATCCTTCTCCTGCTGCTCATCCGGAAGGCTGCCGAAGAGAAGAAGATACGTCAGATTCTCGTAGCCAAAGCCGTGCTGCGAGTATTTCCGCACCAAATCTTCAATCCGATATCCCCGGTACCACAGCTCACCCTCGCAGGGAATCCGCTTCCCGTCCACTTCCTTCATGGACGTCACTTCCGAAATCGTGGTAAGCCCCGTGACGACACCCTTTCCGTTCAGGTCACGAAGGCCGCGGTTGACGTGATTGGTTGCAAACAGTTCATCCGGTATGGTGTCGCTGGCGACTACAAGCGGTTCCTGCTGCTCTGCGTACAGTTTCAGTTTTTCAATTTTTCTCATCCCGGTCCCCGTAAAATCAAATCGCCCGCATCCGCGGGTTCATGCCTTGGACACACAGTCCGCCTCAATATTGCTTCAAATGAATGGCAAAGCCTCCGATCTCCCTGGCAAGATAGATAAACTTCAGCGTGCCATCCTCGTTGTAAACAGCGGTTTCCGGCTTCACGCCCATTCCGGTGGACTTGAAATACTCCGCCGCCTTGTCCACATCATGCGCTCCGATGGCGATGTGTCCCTTTGCTCCGGGGCCACCGAATTTCATGATCTCAATCAGGGGAGACGCAAAAATCGAGTTCGGATTCTCATCCGGAAGAAAGCCCATCAGCGTGCGGAACTCCTCCGCCATCTTTCTTCCATCCTCTTCTCCGTCTGCATTGATGCCGACATGAAGGACACACAGTCCCAGTTCCTTTACCGAATTCATTTCTGCCATGATCATTTTCCTCCTGTCCTTTCTGTATTGCCTATATTGCTAAATTGTACCATGCTTTTGCCGCTTCGCATAAACTCCACCTTATGAAGCTTGTTCATATGAACCTCTGCGTCAGCAAGCCCCGAAAGAAGCCTTTTGTCGTGTGTTCCGATGATAATCGTGCGCTCCGGAGACCGGATTTCCTTAAGAAACGCGGTCACCCACTCCTGGGCGTCCTCATCAAGACCGCTGATCGGCTCATCGATGACAAGAACCTCCGGCTCCATTGCGAACACCGCAGCAAGCGCAGTCCGCTTCTTCTCTCCGCCGCTGATGCTCCACGGAGCTCTGCCGCGAAGCGCCGTAAGTCCGAAGCTCCAGGAATTCCTCTGTTCTCTCCTGGATTTCTCTCTCCGGAAGATGCAGCTGCCGGAGTCCGAACGCGATCTCCTCCTCCACACTGGAGGTAAACAGCTGCACCTCGCTGTTCTGAAAAACAAAGCCGACCTTCCGGTGAAAATGCATCGAAAACTCCCTGTTCTTCAGCTTCGCCGCCGTGATCTCCTCGCCGTCCAGAAGGTACCTTCCCTCCGACGGAGCATCCAGCCCCAGAAGAATCCGGAACAGTGTGGACTTGCCGCATCCGTTCGGGCCTGTGATGCAGGTACATTTTCCGGCGTCGAACACAGCGCTGATCCCATCCAGAGCCTTCTCCGGACTACCCTCATATTGAAATGATATATTCTGAAGTTCAATCATCGTTTATTCTTCTGCTGTTTTTATCCCATCCAGCTCTGTGTCATGACAAACCAGACTATCTCCGCCGCAAGAATCACACCCGCGGCCCAGCCGGAGGACCTTTTCTTTTCGTGATCCGCGCTATGCCCCGCATACTCGCCGTCCCAGCAGCGGCACATCATCGCTTCTCCGGTTCCCTTCGACATCTCCTGTGCCTTCAGAAACGTATTGCCGAGGATCCCGCCGGTTCCCGCGCTCTTCCAGTTCTTCCCGCCGACCTGCCGGAGCGTCACCGCCTCCAGCACCGAGTTGGAAAAGCGTCCGAGAAGATACAAAAAACGGACCGTCATATCGAGCGTCATTACAAAAACTGCGGGCAGCCGGAGCTTTCCCATCGCCGCCGTCATTTCCTTCCACGGGACATCCTCGCCCAGCATCGACAGGACCAGGACCGATTCGAACACCTTCATGGTCACCGTTCCGAAGGATCCCGGACTTCCGAAGAGAACGGCAGGCAGCATGAACACTGCCGCGGCGCCCGCGGCAAGAAGCACGGTTCCCATCACGTGGGCAATGGCTTCCGGCCTGCGCAAGGACAGGCGGAAAAGCTCCGCCGCAATTATCGTAATGGGAAAAACCGCATTCCCGGACAGCGCACACAGAAGTACCGTCACAAAGGCAAGAAGAAGGCAGCCCGCCGCATTGTATTTCGTTGTTCCCGCTTCCCGATCCGACTTAAGAAGTCTTGCAAGAAGCCTCATCACCTTAATATTCATGAAAAAATGCCGGATGCCCTGCATCCGGCTGCTTTTATCCGGTCATCTCTTCCGGATCCATCTCTGGCTTATTTTCTGCTTTCCTTCCTTTCTGCAAGCCCGGACAGAAGACGGAACACCATCAGGAGGATGGCAACGCCAATCACTGCGGACAGAAGATAGCCTGCCACTGCCGGCGCGTTTCCGAAGGAATAATCCGGAAGAAGCGTCTCAAAGGAGAAGCCATTTAACATCCCGGACGGGGTGTACCCGGCTCCGGTTGCCGCGATCTCGTCCGCGCCCCATTCGCCCCAGGCCGTGCCCTCGGCAAGAAGGCCCAGCGGCGTTCCGATCATCAGAATTCCGAGAAGCGCCGGAACTCCGAAGCTCCTGTGGGCCGGTGCAGTCCCTATTTCTTTTGCCCCGCGCAGAGTTTCCGGCGCGGTCCTTCGAAGGAACAGATAAATTGCTGCCGTGTAGACAGCTTCCGCCAGTCCGAAAATCGTAAGGTGTCCGATCATCATGGCAGGAATGGAAACCGACAGCGGATACGGGCAGTATCTCGCACTCCCCGAAGCGTCATGGAAGAGCATCGGCTGAATGCCGAACTCAATGGCCGCAGCAAGCGCCGCCGCATTGATTCCGACATAGGATCCGATTACAGCGCCGATAAGTTTCCTTCTTTCCGAAGATTTCTTCTGCCCGGAGGCTGCAGCACCCGAAAGTTCCGCTCCCGTCAGCATTTCCTTTTCTGCTGCGCCCAGGGAGCTTCCCGTATGCCCTGCCGATCCTTTCGCAATCAGACGGTAGACAGCGTAGCCCACAAACGGCATCACAAACGCCATGTTGAAGCAGTTGGCTCCAAAGGCAAGAATTCCGCCGTCTCCGAATAACAGAGCCTGCAGAAGGAGCGCTACTGAGATGGAAATGCAGGCCCCGTACGGCCCAACAAGAAGCGCCGTCAGCGTTCCTCCCACCGCATGGCCCGTTGTTCCGCCGGGGAGCGGGATGTTGAACATCATTCCCAGAAAAGAAAAAGCCGCTGCAACACCCAGAAGCGGCAGCTTTTCACTCGAAATTTCCGCACGGATCTTTTTCACGGAAATGGTCCAGGCCGGCACCATCACAGCCGTCATCACCGCGCAGGTCTGCGGGCTTAAGTAATTGTCAGGTATATGCATATTCCATCCTCGTTTCCTCTGTGACTTTTATTTTTCTATTGTATCATGAGATTCCGTTTTTTCCTGTGGATTTCCCTACGAAACCGGTATCATGTTTTCCCCGGAAAGCTGTTATATTATTGAGTAGATTCTGATCTGACAGACTGATCGATGCAAGCTTTCCGGAGGTATACAGATGAGTGTGGTTCCAATGAATTTAGAAGAGGCACTGCAGGGCCTCAAGTGCCTTGCCAGAAGGGATCGTTCCGTCCGCGATGCTCTGCTCTCCACAAGAAAGGCGGACAATCCCGCCGCGGAGTTCTGCCGGCTGAGTGCGCAGTACGGCTATCCCGTCTATGAAATGGATCTTGTTATGGCAGGCGAGGAATATTACGCCGCCATGCGGCGCAGCACCAACGGCGGCGGGGAGAACTCTCCTCTTCTTGCCGGAGAGGATGACTACTACGAGCTCTTCCTCTCCGAGCTGGAGGCGCTGGGCTGAGCCCTCATTGCCTTCCCATTGCACGATTTTCTGTGGCCGGAGCTTTCCGGCCCACGTTGCTGCTACCTCGCGGAATAGTCTCTTTTCCCGAAGATTCCCGTGCCGACGCGGATCATCGTGGCGCCTTCCTCCACCGCGACCACATAGTCGCCGGTCATTCCCATGGACAGCGTGTCGGCCTGTACGCCTTCGCAGCCGGAATGCCCAAGCTCCGTGAAGAGTCCGTGAAGCTCCCGGAAATATACACGGTTCGTTTCAGCATCCTCGGTATAGGGAGCTGAGGTCATGAGTCCGCGCACGCGGATATGCGGAAGGAGTCCGATTTCCTTCGCCACAGTAAGGACTTCTTCCGGGGAAAAGCCCCATTTGCTCTCTTCCTTCGCGACATTGACTTCCAGAAGGACGTCCATCACGATTCCGCGCTTTCCCGCTTCCTTCTCAATCTGCTGCGCAAGCTCCATCGTATCCACCGAATGGATCATCCGAACCTTGTCCACGATGTACTTCACCTTGTTGCGCTGCAGATGCCCGATCATATGCCATTCGCAGGAGTCTCCAAGCTCCTCGTACTTCTCCCGGATCTCCTGCACATAATTCTCGCCGAACAGGCGCTGCCCTGCTGCCATCGCCGCCTGAATATCCTGCACAGATTTAAGCTTGCTGACCGCACACACCGTCACCTCCGACGGGTCCCGGTGCACCCTTTGACAGGCGGCCTCCACGTTCTCATGCACCCTTTTCAGATTCCCGGCGATCTCCTCCGGTGTCAGTTCGTATTGATCCATTTCCCTGCTCCTGCTTTCTCCTTGTGGCTATGCCTCTTTGCGACCGGTCCCGTGCCTGTTCGCAGCTGTACGAAGCCTTGCAACGCCTTTACCTGTTCGGAATCGCGCGAAGCTGTACATCCAGCTTCTTCACGGCTGCTTCCGGCGCTCCCGCAAACTTCAGAACATCCGCAAGCCTCATCGGCGAAACCAATTTCTCTACATTCTGCCGGTCCATGGCATCCGCCGCCCCGCCGTTTTGCATGCTTGCAAGAAGCGGCATCAGAATCTTCCTGCTCTCTTCGTTCTTCAGAAGGCAGCCGACTGTGCAGTCCGCCGACAGGAACGCTTCATAATCGCCGTTCAGATGTGCCCGCACTGTCGGCTTTGTCAGTCCGCCCTCACCATCAAACGTTCCGAAAATCTCTTCCAGCCAGCCGATGCTGTCTTCCACCCAGCTGCGGACGCGGGCGCTCTTCGGCGCCTTCGGATTCTGCACGCATTCCTCCGCCGTGGAAAAGCCGTGGCCGCCCTGCGAATAGATATGGCTCTCATAGGCGATGCCCTTCTCTGTCAACGCTTCGAGAAAGCGGATGGAGTTCATCACCGGAACCACATCGTCATCCCTTGCCGCGAAGACAAAGCACGGACAGGTTTTCTCATCCACCATGCCGCAGCAGTCCGGCGCGGTCGGATTGCAGGCCTTCACATCATTTCCCGTCACCGCGTAGCCAAGGAGCGCCGCATTCGGCCGCTGCATCCCCATCGTCGCCGCAGCAGCCGCAAGATGTCCTCCCGCCGAAAAGCCGAGAACCGCCACCTTGTCCGGATAGACATTCCACTCATCCGCACGGCTCCGGATCATTCCCATCGCCTGGTCATAGTCCATAAGAGGCGCCGGCCACGCGCAGTTTTCCGCCACGCTGTAGCGCAGGATGAACACCTGGTAGCCCGCCTTCAAATAAGCAAACGCAACCGGATCCGCCTCGCGGTCCGAGCAGTACTGATATGCCCCTCCCGGCAGAATCAGCATCGCCGGACGCCTTCTGACATAATCAAATTTTCCTCCGACCGGCTGCAGATAGCAGGTCAACGTCACATTTCTTTTCTCATCCAGTACAAGAGTCTGCTGCGTCATGTTCTTCCTTTCCGTCCGCAAAGCTTCTGCGGCAGCCTGTTGTTTATTTTAACGTACAAGTGAACGAAATAACACCGTTCTTCCAGTCCGCGCGGATCGTTCCGCCATATTTCTTTACCAGATTCTCCGCGATCGACAGGCCGATGCCGTAGCCGCCGCGGCTGTCAATCGTATGCGCCTCATTCTGCCGGTAGAACCGCTCGAAGAATCGGCTGTAGTCCACGCTCGCGCCCTCCGCATAGGAATTGGAAACGGCCATCCAGATCTCTCTTCCCTTCTGGCCCGCCGAAACGCGGATGATTCCACCCGCATCGCAGTACTTGATGGCATTGTCGAGAAGGAGCGTTGTCAGCTGCCGGATTTCCGAATCCACAGCCTTCATATTCAGACTCTCCGGGATTTCCTGCTCCAGCGTCTTGCCATCCTGCGTCGCCACCGGAAGATAAGTCTTCACCGTCTCCTGAATCAGCGCGGCGGCATTGGTCAGCGTGCGCTCCGTGGTCTCCTTCTCCTGCGCTCTTGTGATCATCACCAGATTCTGAATCAGACCGTTCAGCCTGTCCACCTGACGGAGTGTGGACTGCGTCCATTCGTTCTCTCCGCCGAGAATCTCCTGCATTTCCGTGTTGGCCCGGATCACCGCAAGCGGCGTCTTCAGTTCATGGCTCGCATTGGTGATAAACTGCTTCTGAAGCTCTGCGTTCCGGATCTCCGGAGAGATCGCCTTGTTGGCAAAAACACGGACAAAAATATATGTCACCGCGATTCCGAACGCAATCAGCATCAGTGCTGAGTACAAAAGCCGCGACGTCGCGTGAATCTGATTCGTCGAATCCAGAAATACTACGATGCTGCGGTCTCCGCTAAGATCCGCGACCTGGTAATAATATTTGCCGTATTGCCCGAATTGGAAAAACCGTCCTCTTGCATAATTTCCGAGGATCTCCGCCTCCTGGGCAGTCAGAGAGGAAATGTGATTCGCCTTCACAGCCTCCACGTTCCCGTCCTGCCCGTAGATCACTGCAAAATACCGGGTCGAAAACGTATCATCCGGGGAGTCCTCATCAATCAGGCCGCCCGTTCCAGATCCGAAAATATCGCTGAGGAAGGTTTTAACATCGTAGGGCTTCCTTCCCGCAGACTGATTCAGGGTTCGAAATTTTCGGACCTCCTCCTCATCCTGCGTCCGCACGTTTTGCTGACTATTCTGATCCGTTTTACTCTGATCCGTGCTTCCCATTCCGGCTGCGCTCCCGATGTCCGCTTCCTTCGCCTCATAGATCGTCTCTGCATCCTGAATCTCGCCTTCGCTCGCAATGATATACTGCATGGTTTCCCTGATTTCATTCTGAGAGACAATCAGATTAAATACATAAATCATTCCCGCCATCAGGAACATAACCATCGTCAGCGACAGCGTTGCATAGATGATGAATCTTAGTCGAAGTTTTCGGATTGCCTCTTCACTCATACGTATACCTCGCCAGGGCAGCCGGTGCATCAGCTCCGATGCTGCCTATCTGTCCGAACGCAGCTTCCCATTCCAGCTACAGGCAGTCAGTGCGCTTTCTCCAGAAGCCGGAAGCTTCCGCCCCGTTCTCCTTCAATCTGTACATGGGAGGCCACCGAGGAGAGCTTGCCACGAAGATACGAAATGTACAGCCAGACCGTATCCGCTCCCGCATCACCTGCTCCCTCCCAGACGTGCTCCAGAAGATACTGCGTACTCACCTCGTGGTTCTGATTCAGAATAAGCGCCTGCAGAAGCTCAAATTCCTTCACGGACAGCCGCACGGAATTCTCACAGGCAAGCTCAAAATTCTCGTCATCCAGAGAAAAGTCTCCGAACCGGAGCTTTTTCGCCGCATATTCCTTCTTCCGCCTCGTCATGGCGCGGACCCTTGCGAGCAGCTCCTTCATGGCAAACGGCTTGGTCAGATAATCGTCCGCCCCCGCATCCAGACCGGCCACCCGGTCATCCACCTCCGCCTTCGCAGTCAGAAGCAGTACCGGCGTGACAATGTTCTCTTCACGCAGCTCCTTCAAGACCTCGATGCCGTCTTTTTTCGGCATCATGATATCCAGAATCATAGCGTCGTAGCCGCTTTTCTTCACGAAATCCAATGCTTCCTCGCCATCATAAGCACCGTCTACATCATACCCTTCATGTTCGAGGGCAACTGTGAGGACATGATTCATATCTCTTGTGTCCTCCGCAAGCAGTATTTTCATAAGTATTGACCATCCTTCTTATATGATCCTCCCCACAGCCGCCGGAATGCTTCCCGCAGCGGCAGGCAGAGGCCTGTTCTTCCAGAATCCGCACCTTGGAACAGCCTCTTCTGTATCAGGAATCTGAGGAAACGATCATATCCCGGATCGTCTGCATGGAGACATCGGTTGATGCCAGCTCATCCGCACACCGCTTGAGCTCCCCGACAATCAGCTCCGTGTTCCCGTTCAGATTCTTCTTGTACTTCATCTGATGCTCCAGCGCAGCCCAGGTGTCCTGCGAAATCGTGCGAAGCTGAATCTCCGCATAGACGCTTCCGTTCACACGAAGAATCATGTGAAAGCTCCGATAGCCGTTGGGCTTGGCATGCCGGATATAATCCTTCTCTTCCATCACCGTAACTCCCGGCATCGAAGCCAGATGATCCCGGATGACATAAACATCGCTCAGAAACGAGCAGACAACACGGATGCCGACTGCATCGTATATTTTCTCCAGTGCCGACTCCGTGGTCTCCGGAAAGCCCTTCCTGCGGCACTTCTCCCGCATGCTCTCTTCACTCTTGATTCGCGACAGGCAATGCTCCACCGGATCAAAGCCCTTTTCCCGGATCATTTCATCGCGAACTTCCTGTACCTTGCGGACCAGCTGCTGCCTTACCTCTTCGAGCCTTGGCAGCTGATCCCCGTAAATACTTTCTTCTGTACTCATGATTTCTCAGGTAAAATCCTTCTCCCGTTTTTCTGTTTTCTGCCCTGCCCGCGAACGGTCATCCCATGCCACAGCTTCCGCTCAGGGAAGCCCTGCATCTGACTCCGTTGCTTCCCCGCATGCATCGGGCAGATATTCAAACTGTACCACATTCCGGCGCAGGTCTTCCCGTTTTTCATCGTAATTTCACACAACTTTAAGAACTGCGGCGCAGCCGTTTTCTGCCACAGAAAAAAAACTGTGAAGCCTTCCGCCTTTTCGGAAGATTTCACAGTCTCTTTCCATTTTTTCGGTATTCCGATGAATCATCCACCCAGATTTTCGCGCCGCAAGCCATTCAGGTTTTGACCGTAACCCGCACTGCATGGCGGGAAATCAGATATTCCGCCGTCAGATCCATCGTCACCGCCAGCGCAACCGCGCACAGAACATCGATAATGCTGTGCTGCTTCAGAAGCATTGTCGAGCAGCAGATCAAAACGTCCAGAATTCTTGCCAGAGGTTTTACAAGATGGTGCCGGTAGCCTTTGGCTCTCTGCACGCCAAAATCAAGAAAAATCGTTGAAAACACATGCATACTCGGGCACACGCTCGTTGGATTGTCCGCGCTCTCAATAAAACGCACCGCTCTTGCGCACAGGTCGCTCCCCGGAATTTCCTGCGGGCGAAGCGAGATTCCATTCGGGACCAGCGTGCAGAATAAAAGGATCAGAAGAAGTCCGCTAAAAAGAGGGGCCAGCATCCGCCAGCGGTTCTCTCCGCTTTCGCGCAGCACCTCGTGAAACATGGACTGCGTCATCCATAGAAACCACAGACTGTACGGAATCACCGCATATTTCACAAACGGAATGTACCGGTCCAGCCCGCAGTGGATATGCCACACCACCGGCAGATCTGCCCGCTCCAGAAGGACAAACCAGCCGATAAAAATCACGAAGAAACCGATGACAAAACGATACGGATGCTCCACACATTGCTTCTTCAGAAACTTTCCCATGAGAACTGATAATCTTCCTTTCCCGGTCCTGCCGATTCGGGTGGCTCATTTCCCTGCAGGCTGCTCTCCGGCGATGCGTTTTAACCGTCTGCTGCAGACGAATCTGCCTCGCCGCTCTCTGTCATGTCTCCAGAAGCGTTTGCCGCACTGTCATCCTCAAGGAAGGACAGCTCCGACAGAACCGTATCCTGATAGACGCTTCCATTATAAACGCTGTCGATCCGGATCACCACCGACTCCATTGGCACCGGCTGATCAAAGAGAATCACCTGCTCGCCCATGGCATCCTGCAGCGTATAGGAGGCAGACCAGGTCTGCCCGCCGCAGCCTACGGACACCGTGATGTCCTTCAGGCGGTTGTTCGCCTCAAACTTCTCCTGTGAGATCTCATTGCCATTCCAGAACGCGATGCCCCTCACCTGCGTCTTCGAAGCAAAAATCGAGGTGATCGACACGCCAACACCGTCTCCATCCTCGCCTTCCTGCCACGAGGTTGCAAGATCAGCGTCAAACAGGTATTCCGTGCCGTAGCTCTTTCCTGTCGTTCCGACCAGCACGGAGGAAGCATTGCAGCTTGCAGGCTTCACACCTTGATACGTTGAGAATTCTGCCTCGTCCGTTCTCAGGCGGAAATTGTCCATCCCCTTCAGCGCAGTCAGCAGTGCTTCCTGCTCCTGCTTCACCTGTTCCTCGGCCGCAAGCGATGCCGCTGCCGCCGCATCCTCCTGTGCCTTCTGCTCCGCTGCTGCTCTCTTCGAGGTATTCACGCGGCCGATCAGAACGACGAGCACCACAACCGCTGCAAGAATCACGGCCATAACGGCCCAGATTCTCTTCGGAATTTCCGACCAGCGAATTCTCCGGAATGCACGTTTGATTTTCCGGAAAAAACGGCGGATCGCACGGAAGATCGAATTCAGGACCTCTCCCTCACGTCCGGAGGAAGATCTTCTCCTGACCTGCTGCGTTTCTGCTCTTTGCTCCCTCTTTCCGGAGCTTTCTTCCTGCTGCCTTCTCTCCTGGCGCCGGACTTCCTCCTCCGGTCTCTTCTTCCTCGGCATTGGAATCTCCACGCCGAGCTCCTCCAGCGTTTCCTTCCATGCCCGGAGAAGGTCCTTTTCCCCGATCTGGTTCAAATACCCCATCACGCTTCGGAACTCACCGCGGAAATTTCCCAGACTGCAGCTGCGGATCAGGCCTTCTTCCAGCCCATAGTAATCCGAATACCGGTTGTCAATTGCCACGCAAAGCGTCTTGATCACAAGAGCCGGGTGGATGAAATCTCCAAGCCTCGCCTCTGCACCCTCCAGCACATCAATCTGCCTGACGCGGAGGTCTGCTTCTCTTCGCTCCGACTCCTTCGGACTCACCCTTCTGCTGTTCCATACCGAGCGCTGCATCGACAGATAGGTTGCTATCTCCGCATCGGTCCAGTTGTCCTGAATTCCCAGTATTTCATATAACCCCATACGCCACCTCGCATTTTCCCAAGCTGCAGCAGAGGCCCGCCTCAGTCGTGGAGAAGACCGAAACGGTCTGTTCCTCTCTGAAAATCTGCATATGATGAAAAATATCCCAGATTCAGGGTATCACACCACGGGTGAAAAACAAGCAGCGAAGGTGATTTTTACAGCCACTTCATGAGGTTTTGCGTGGACGGGAATTCAGGCAGAATCAAAGATCTCCGGAAGCTTTTTCCGAAAAGGACCGCTCTGTGATCTATAACGAAGCAGCCGGACAAATTTCTTCAGGAATTGTACAGAACCGGTCAAAAAGGGAGCCACAACCGTGGCTCCCCTCGAAACTGCATATGAACTCGATGTCCGATGAAAATTATTCGCCGAAATATCTCTTCAGAAGGCCTGCAAACGCCTTGCCGTGGCGTGCCTCGTCACGAGCCATCTCATGAACCGTGTCATGGATTGCGTCCAGATTCAGGGCCTTTGCTCTCTTGGCAAGATCAACCTTGCCTGCCGTAGCGCCGTTCTCCGCTGCTACACGAACCTCAAGGTTGTGCTTCGTCGAATCGGAAACAACCTCGCCCAGAAGCTCTGCAAACTTTGCAGCGTGCTCTGCTTCTTCATGTGCTGCCTTCTCATAGTAAAGACCAACCTCCGGATATCCCTCGCGGAATGCGACGCGGGACATTGCCAGGTACATTCCAACCTCGGAGCACTCGCCCTCGAAGTTTGCGCGAAGATCTGCCTTGATGTCTTCCGGTACGTCCTTCGCAACACCGACTTCGTGCTCTGCTGCCCAGGTCATGCCGTTCTCTTCCTCAACGGGAACGAACTTCGACTTCGGCACGCCGCAGGTAGGACACTTCCAATCCTCCGGAAGATCTGCAAACTTTACGCCTTCCTTCTCCTCATCGTAGATATGTCCGCAAACGGTGCATCTGTATTTCATAATATTCTCCTTTCGTGGCCTGTGGCCCTTTTGTTTGTCGCGCTGCAGTTTCTGTTCTGCATCTGCGTTTGTTCTTTAATTCTCTGTGTTTCAGAATCCGCTCAGGAATCGTTCTGTTTCGGTCTGATTCCTTGTTTCATCTGATGTTGTTATCTTAGCCGATCGCGGTAAAATAGTATGTAACATATGTTACGAAATCAAAGATTTTCTTGAATCTTGTCGAGTCTCTGACAAGTTTTGACAAAGCAGGACAGGTGCCGTCCCAAACGGCCCTCCGCGCAATCTCAGCATCTCTGTTTGAAGGGAGAATACGCGATTCATGAATGCACAGAACCTTTCTATTTTTCACGGCCTTTCCGATGAGGAAATCGAAAAGAGCCTTCACTGCTCCCGCGGGAAGGTGATCTCTGTTCCCAAGGGACAGTTTATTTACCGGCAGGAGGATGAGCCGACCCGGCTGTACTTCGTTCTCGAAGGAAGCGTGGAGCTCGGCAGCTGCAATGCACTCGGAAGGCTGACCCGCATCCGGGTTCTGCATGAGGGAGAGTGCTTTGGGGAAACGGAGCTGTTCCTTGCGTCCTCCGGCTACAGCTCCTATGCCAAGGCCATTCTGAATACGAGGCTTCTCTCTGTCCCGGAGGAATTCTTCGGCGGGCAGTGTGAGCGCTGCTGCATGCACCACAGCCGCGTCGTCTACAACATGCTGCATGTCTTCGCGGAGAAATCCGAGCAGGACAACCGGCAGATTGATCTTCTGACACTGGGAAATCTCCGCCAGCGGATTGCCGCCTTTCTTCTGGAAGAACAGCGCAAAGCAGGAACCGGCAGCCGGATCATTCACCTTACCCTGAACCGCGAGGAGCTCGCCGCCTTTCTGAATACCACAAGGCCCTCTCTCTCCCGAATGCTGCTCCAGATGCAGGAGGAGGGACTTCTTCGGCTCGTCTCGCGAAGCCAGATCGAGATCACACAGGAACAAGAGCTGCATGCTCTCCTGTAGGTCCGGACCAGCTTACTGTCCTTCGGCAATGCAGCAGTTTCTCTTCGCCTTCGCCCGGTAGAGCACCTGATCCGCTTCGGCAAGGAGCTCCCTGGCCGTCATTCCATCTCTTCCCTGCGCCAGGCCGATGCTCAGCGTCGGGATAAAGGAAGGCTCCATGCTCTTTGCTTCCTTCATTTTCTCCTGTATTTCGCGGCAAAGCTTCTCCGCTTCTTCCAGAGGTGTCTCACAAAAAAGAAGACAGAACTCGTCCCCTCCGTAACGGAAGGCCTCTGCCCGCGGAGCCGTTTCTCTCAGAACCCTGCCGAGGAAGGCAAGATACTGATCGCCGACAGGATGGCCGTACCGGTCATTGATCTGCTTGAAGTGATCAAAATCCACCATGGCAAGAATGCAGTCCGGAACCTTTTCCTCCGTCAGTGCCTGCATGGTGCTTTCGAACGCCAGGCGGTTGCAAAGGCCGGTCAATGCATCGGTGCGGATCTCCTGAAGGAGCTTTTCTCTCTCCGCCATCCGTTTCTCAATCGCCTGATTCTTCATCTTCTCGAAATAAGTGATGACCAGAATCAGCAGATACAGGCAGACCTGCATGATAAGAGAAATGATGTAATTGAACCGGGCATCCACGCTGCTCCACACAGATTCCCGCGTAGAATCCCAGGCCGGCAGGTTCTCCGCAAGGATGCGGAGAAACAGGCTTGTCAGCGCGATCACGGTCGTCAGGGAATAGTTTCCGTACACCACAGAGATCAGAACCGGGATCGAGAACACAATCGTCAGTGCTCCGAATGTGGAATGTACGATATACAGCATCGTGCAGCTAAGCAGCAGAAATGCCGACATCAGAAGAGGCCGAAGGTCTCTCACAACTTTTCTGCTCCTTAAGGACCAGCGGCTTCCCAAAACAAAGACAAGATTGCAGCCGGATGGGATCAGGCAATATTTCAGGAAATACCGTGACCTGCTGGCATCAATGTTATCTTTGGCGTCCATCAGAAAATACATCAGGATTTCCAGAATCAGCGTGACTGCGAAAAGCAGAATGTGGATTCGGTACTGAAGATTCATCCATTTGTTCTGAATCTCTTCTGTACTCTCCAGTTCAAAGCCGGTTGGAAGCATAGCGGCAGTTCCTTTCCTCTTTATTGATGACAGCTGTCTCTTTTCTCACCGGCAATCCGGCTCGGGAGCATTTCGTTAAAATAGTTTTTTAGCGGCACAAAAGGCACACCGTCTCCACATCCTCCACGAAGGGGAACATGTCCACCGGCACCGCCTTCTTCATCCGGTAGCCGCCTTCCGTCAGGACCTTCAGATCCCGTCCCAGCGTCTTGGGATTGCAGGAAATATAGACAATTTTCGAAGGGCGCATGACAAGCGCCGCTTCCAGGAACTCCTCGGTCGAACCGCTTCTGGGCGGGTCCATAAAAAGAACATCCGCCGATTCCTTCTGCGCAGCCATCTCCTGCATGAAGCGGCCCGCATCCTCTGCATACACGGTGACATTGGCAAGGCCGTTCAGCCGCACATTGGCGTCCGCGTCCTGCGCCGCGTCTGCATTGAGCTCCACGGACAAGACCTCCTTTGCCCGGTCCGCCGCACAGATACCGATTGTCCCGATTCCGCAGTACGCGTCCAGAATCCGCTCTTTGCCGGTAAGACCCGCTGCGTCAATCGCGATGTTGTAGAGCTTCTCGGTCTGCAGGGAATTCACCTGATAGAAGGAGCGGGAAGAAATGCGGAATTTCCTGCCGCACAGCTCGTCCGTGATGAAGCCCCTTCCATACAGAACCTTTTCTCTGGTTCCGAGAATCATGGAGCTGTCATTGTCCTTGATGTTCTGCACGATGGAAGTGATTTCCGGGTGAAGTCGGACCAGCTCCTTAGAAAAATTGTTCCGTGACGGGAACACGGGGCCCGCCGTCACAATCGTCACCAGGATTTCTCCCGTCACATGTGCCGTCCGGATCTGTACCGCCTTCACCGTTCCAAAGCCCGTCGCCGGATCATAGACGCGCAGCTTGAAGGAAGCAAGAAGACCGTAAATATCCTGCACGATCTCATCCGCCCGCTTATTCTCAATCAGGCAGTCCTTCACCGGAACAATCTCGCGGGAGCCTCTGCGGTACACGCCGCAAACAGGATGTCCCTTCCGGTCCAGTCCGAAAACGCTCGTCACCTTGTTGCGATAACGGTAAGGATTCTTCGTGCGCACCACCGGCTCCACAGGACCGAACGCACCGACGCATTCCTCCACCCAGGCTTTTTTCTTTGCCAGCTGCTCCTCCATCGGCAGGTCAATCATGGTGCAGCCGCCGCACTTTGCAGAATACGGACAGGCCGACCTTTTGACCTTGATCTCCCGTTTTTCTTTTTTCTCAGACTCAAGAGAAGCGGGCTTCTGATCCGCCCGCTTCTTCGCATTCCCTTTATTTTTATAAGCTCTCTTTCTCTCAGGCTCCCTGCCGGCCTCTCTGCGTTCTTTCATAATAGTAGTCATCCTCTTCTTCGTCCCACTCATAGCTTCGGCGGCCGCAGCGCGTGAACCGCTCCGCCTGCTTTCTCTCCTCTTCACGCCGGATTCTTGCACTCTTTGGCGTCCATTCCTCTTCCGGGAGTCTTCCGATGATCTCTACGCCGCGAAGGTCCTCCGCCAGATACATGGCCTTCTCCATGTCGCGGCAATTGATCCGAACGACGAATCCGCTCCGGCGCATGCAAAGAAGTCTTGCCAGGAGAGATGAATTCTCTTCCTTCACAAAATAGGAAATTCCCTCCCGAAGAAGAATTCGCTCCAGATATTGTAAAACATCTTCCGCATAAACGCGGCAGAAATTTACCTCGGAATCAAAGTACTGGTCTTCGAGCAGAATGCTGGATACGCGTTCCTGTCCCTGTCCTTCATTTGAAGTAACGTAGCAGCACATCGTTTTACCCTCGCACGCAGGTCTGTCTAATCGTTTTCGAATCCGGGCAAAAATGCCCCTTCTGCCGAACGGATTTAAGCGGATTCACAGGATATTGTCGTTGACTTACTTGGTTAACACAACAAATTGTAAGTCAACGCCTCGTTGTGCGCAAGAGCTTTTGTGCAATTCGATCGATTTTATGAATGCCTCTCTGTATACAAAGTGCAGTGTTTTTGCCGATTGCGTTATACCACGCGGAATTTTGTCCACTTCCCGCTTCGATACCGGAAAACAAAGAATGCAGACCGCAGTCCCCAGTCCAGGTACATGGCAATTCTCGTTCCCACGACACCCGTCCAAGAAGCCAGGCGCAGCCGACCCGCGCAAGGAACATGGAGATGACGCCGAAATACATGGTAAATTTCGCATCCCCCGCCGCCCGCAGCGCACAGGGCAGCACAAACGCAGGCGTATGAATCAGCGCGATGGCAACGCATTCCATCAGCGTGATGGTCCTTGCAATCTGCTCCGTTCCAGAGGAAAGTCCGTAAATTCGGATGGCCACCGGGAAGACCGCCATCAAAAGCGCGTTGGATGCGATCGCAAGAATCCAGGCAATCCGCATCATCTTCTTCACATAGTACCGCGCCTCGCCATAGTCATTGGCACCGACGCACTGGCCGACCACCGTGACAATCGCAAGCTGCATGGCGCATTCCGTAGTATAGCAGAGGGAGGTCAGACCGCCTGCTGCCGCGTTCGCCGCAATCTGCGCCGTTCCGAAGGTTGCGACAATGGAGGAGACCAGGATTTTCCCCACCTGAAAAAGTCCCGACTCCACACCGTTCGGAAGTGCAATCGAAATAATCTTGTGCTGTATGAAGGAATCCCAACGGAGGATACTGGGAAGCTCTGCATGAAGCTCGTATTTTCTCCCGAGGCACAGGCCCAGCATCAGTGCAGCAGCCGCCATGCGGGAGACCAGCGTCGGAACCGCAACACCTGCAACCCCCTGGTGCAGCAGATAAACGCCGATGTAGTTGCCGACAATGTTGATTCCGTTCATCATGACAGACGCGTACATGGTCACTTTGGTCTGTTCCATGGAGCGGAAAATCGCCGTCCCGCTGTTGTACAGTCCAAGGAACGGAAAGGAAAGCGCCGTGATCCAGAAATACGTCTTCGCGCTCTCCATGACATCCGCCTCGACGCTTCCGTACAGCGTCTCCAGAATCTGCGTGTGGAAAATAACGCACACGGCTCCCGTAAGCACGGAAATCAAGAGCGTCAGTGTGAACAGCTGGCTGGCGGAGCGTCCAGCCGTCCTCCTGTCGCGAAAGCCGAGATACTGTGAGATGATGACCGCTCCTCCCCCTCCGATCGCCCCCAGCACCTGAATGGCCAGATTGTTGATCTCATTGACAATCGAAACTCCGGAAATGGCCGCTTCCCCTGCCCCGGAGATCATGACCATATCAACCATTCCGACCAGCAGGTTCAGGAACTGTTCGAAAAGCAGCGGTACGATCAGCGCCCGAAGCTCTTTGTTCGAGAACCTTCTCTCCTGCAGTCCCGTCTCTCTTTGGAATTTCTTCTGCCACATTTGATGTTTTTTCATTCGATCCTTCTGATTTGCTCCTATACCCTGCTATGACAGGCTGTTTCTGCTTTCCTATGGCCGCGCTCTGAGTCTGTCATTCCGTCAGATACTTTTCCCGAAGCTCTCTGCCTGCGAACAGAATCTGCTCCAGAAGTCCCCGCGGCGAGAGCCGGAAGGCACCCGCACCGAAAATAATCACCTGCTCCACAAAATCTCCGGTCGCCACGGTGACCCGGTTGTTCTTCGAGAGCCGGTGCGCGGTTTTCTCAATATAAAGGTCCGCCGTCTCCGCTTCTTTCGTGTAAACCACATCAATGTTGTGATAGCGGTACACCTCGCCGTTTCCACCTGGAACCCGGTAGGCATCGAACACCACGATCACATTGACACCGGAGTACCCCGCATAATCTGACATCAGGTCGAGAAGCCTATCCCTGGCAGACTTGATGTCCGTATCCGCCAGCTCCTTCAGCTCCTCCCAGGCAAAAATAATATTGTAGCCATCCACCAGAAGGAATTCCTGAATTTCCTTCCCGGCAGTCTTCCGGCCCGCCCGCTTCCCGGTGCCGTCCTTCCCGCCAGTTTTCTCCGCCTGTGGAAAGTCATGCTGCCCCGCCTGTTGTCCGGATTCCGCATTTTCCTCTGACGGGAGGACGAGTCCCCGGCGCACATTGTCCGGATGGCGCAGCTGCTCCCTGACCGGGCCGTAGGTCTTCTCGAAAATGCGCTTTAATTCTTCCTCTTCGGAGCAGAAGGCCTGCTGCCGCTCTTTAAAGTCCCTTACCTTTTCGCGATGGGCCGCATGTTCCTGTTCTCCCTCCGTCTCCTCAGAGCGGTCCAGCTGGAGCTCTTCGCTGTGCGATGCCGCAAACGTGTAATAATCATCCGAGCGATACAGCCCCGCCTCTTTCTCCGGCTGCCAGCCCGTGTCCACGTGCATGTAATTTCTCACCTGATCCCACGGGACCACAGTCCCCGCACCGTGTGAACAGAAAACCGACCAGGTCGGATTTCTCCGGTCTGCATCCGGGTCGTACCCCTTCTCTTCGATGATTTCACGCGCATTGTGGCACGGTTCGTAGCCCTTCCAGGAGACCGAAAGCCTTCCTCGTCCTCCGGTGTAGCCCGCAACCTGTGCCGCATAGTCTCCAAGCTCCGAGGCAGGGACCTTTCCTTCCAAAACTGCCTCCTCTCCATGAAATTCTGCAGGCCGGCACATGCCGTGCATCTGACTGATGTCCGTCATCGCGCGGCCAACGTTCTCCGAAGGAAGCTCCAGTGTCACATTCAGCACCGGCTCCAGCAGAATGTTCTCCGCCATCATCAGGCCCTGACGTACCGCCGCATAGGCGGCCTTCCGGAAATCTCCGCCGGAGGTATGCTTTTTGCTCGCCCTGCCGCCAAGAAGGCAGATCCGCACATCCGTAAGTCCCGATCCCGTGAGCACACCCTTGAAGCTCTTTACCGAGAGCTGAGAGAGAATCAGATTCTGCCAGTTGCGGTCCAGCGTGCCCGGAATGCAGCGGTTCTCGAACGTAATGCCGCTTCCCTCCTCGCCCGGCTCCAGAAGAAGATGCACCTCTGCATAGTGCCGCAGCGGCTCGAAATGTCCGACGCCCTCCACAGGCCGCCGGATGGTCTCCTGATAGACAATGCTCCCCGGGCCGAACTGCGCCCGGAGGTCATTTTTTTCCCGCAGAAGATTTTTCAGAATCTCGATCTGGACCGCACCCATGATCCGCACGGTGATGTCGCCGGTCTCTTCCTCCTTCGCGACGTGGAGCATCGGCTCCTGCTCCTCCAGCTCGCGAAGCGCCTTCATCAGGGTAAAATCATCCACCGGCTTTCCGAAGCGGTCCGTTGCCGTCACCGTACTCGTCATAATCGGCGTCAGGATCTCCTCTTTCCGGCTCTTCTCACTTCCAAGGCCGTCCCCCGCACAGGTATAGGAAAGCCCCGCTGCCGCCACGATCTCTCCGGCCCCCACGCTCGTTTTCGCTTCATAACGGTCACCGGAGTACAAACGAAGCTCGCTGATCTTCTCCTGTGTCTCCTCTTCTTCGGGAAGCTCTGCTTCCTCCAGAGGCTCCCGGACATCCGGATCACCGCTCTCCTGCAAAACGGCTCCAGCCGCACGGGGAATGGTCTCCCGCACGCTGTCCCGCACAGAAAGCGTCCCGCCGGTGATCTTCATCCAGGTAAGACGGGTCCCATTCTCCCTGGTGATCTTATAGACAAGCGCCCCAAAATCAGTCGGATTCCCCGCCGGGGCCAAATCCGCGGGGGCGGTTTTGCCGAATGAGGAAGCCGTCTCCCCGCTCCAGCCCGTGAAGAGCTCCAGCCCCTTCAGAAGGTTTCCCGTCCCCTCATCCTTCAATGCGCTGCCGCAGTAGACCGGGAACAGCTTTCTTGCAGCAATGAGCCTTCGCACATCCTCCGCCGATACGCTCCCGCCCTCGAGAACCCGCTCCATCAGCGCGTCCTCGCAGACCGCGACCGCCTCCTCATTTTCCTCGCAGATCTGCCGCTCATCGAACAGAACAAGTCCCTGTCCCAGGTCCTTTTCCAGAAGCCGGAACAGATCTTTGCCGGGATCGTTCTCATCCTCCCCCGGCACCAGCTGGTCCACCTTATTGATGAACACAAAGGCCGGAACCTGATAATGCTGCAGAAGCTTCCAGAGGATCCTTACCTGCGGATCTGCCCCCTTCTGCGCCGCAAGATCCGCCGCGCTCACCACGAGCACTGCCGCATCCAGAACGCGCAGCACGCGCTCCATCTCCGGCGAGAAATCAACGTGCCCCGGCGTATCCAGAATCGTAAACGGACGATCGCCGATCCGGAACCTCGCAAGCTTCGAGTAGATCGTGATCCCCCGCTTTTTCTCCATCTCATCGGTATCCAGAAACGCGTCTCCGTGATCGACACGTCCTCTCTTCTTCACCGCCCCCGTCTGAAACAGAATGCTCTCGGATAATGTTGTCTTTCCGGCATCCACATGTGCCAGAATGCCGACTGTCGTATTTCTCATCACGTACTCTGATCTTTCCTTCCTCCTGCCGGCTGTCTGGCAGGGGCTCCCTTTTCGAAAGTGCGAAACTGCAGCATAAATATTTTTGCTTCTCTCTTGGTCATTTTACAGAAATTTACCGATTATTTCACGATAATTTTCGTCATCGGCGTTTCTGAAAAGTGCTTGCTGAACACAGGGAACCTTTTATACTGATAGTTGTTTGACAATAACGAATCAGGAGAGGAGAACCTGCTTTGCAGGATCCCTTCCACACTACCGCAGCCAGACTGCGGATGCAAAAGGAGGAACACATGGAACAGTTCAGTCCCGTCAAGGAGGGAAAGGTACGCGAGATTTACGACATCGGCGATTCTCTGATCATGTACGCCACCGACCGGATCTCGGCATTCGATGTCATCC
>CALEFO010000049.1 GCA_937877165.1 uncultured Lachnospiraceae bacterium
CCGGACGGAGGGAAGCTATCGGCTGAATCTGAAGACCATTCGTCTGAACGGGTGGTGCGCCGTTCGGATTTTCCAGGTGGGGATTCCGGCGGGTATCCAGAGCACGGTCATCAACTTCTCCAATGTTCTTCTCCAGTCGTCGGTCAATTCCTTCGGCTCAACGGCAATGGCGGGCTACACGGCGGCCAACAATCTTCTCAGCTTCATGTTCGCCTCGGTGAATTCCGTGACGCAGGCATGCATGAGCTTTACCAGCCAGAATTACGGTGCGGGGCAGTGGAAGCGGATGAACCGGGTCCTCGGATACTGCCTGATTCTGACATCGGCAGTCGCACTGATACTCGGCAGCTGCGCGTACCTCTTCGGACCGCAGATTCTGCAGATCTATACAGAGGATCCGGCGGTGATTTCCAGCGCGATGGAGATTCTGTCCTATACGACGCTCACGTATTTCCTCTGCGGCATCATGGACCTGTTCCCTGGAGCCCTTCGCGGAATGGGCTTTTCCACGGCACCGATGATTCTGTCTATCATCGGAACGGTCGGCACCAGGATCTTGTGGATATACGGGATTTTTCCGCTGCATCGCTCCCTTTCGGTGCTGTTCATTTCATACCCGGCGTCTTGGCTTTTTACCGTTGTGATGCAGGCAGTCTGCTACTTTGTTTTGCGGAAAAAGCTGGACGGGCGAGTCGCGGCACAGCAGGTTTGAGGATAACGGCATAAAGCGTTGCCGTGTATCAGCAGTTTTCAGGCGTCGCTGCGCAGGAAAGGGCAGGACAGCACAGCAAGGGGCTTCTTGCGTGGGAGAGGGAGCTAAGGTATACTAATTCGGATGGGCAAATGTCCGAGAATACCTGATTCCATCCGGGTCAGGAAAACAGATGCTGCGGGAGCGCCGCGGCCCAATTTCGATGATCTCATCGGAGAAAGCCCATTCGGGCATTTCTCTTCAGGGTGCCGCAAAAAACGCGGCACAGAAAGGTAAGCTTGAATATGGGACTGAAAGATTTATTTGGCGGGAAGAACCGTGCTGCACAGCAGGAGAAAATCCTGGAGGAGCAGAAGGCACAGGAGCATCAGAATCAGGTGGATGCTCAGAAGAAGGCACATGAGAACGAACCCTGGCCGGCGGTTCCGCGCCTGAATATTCTCAATATCAAGGACAGCAAGACCGAGGTGGAGGATCCGCTGACGAAGGAACGTAAGGATGAGATCGGACCGCTTGTTTTTGAACCGGATCTGACTCCTGATCAGGTGGCGGGGCTCTCTGTGCAGGAGCTTTTGTTCCTGCAGCTGACCATGACGGTGTTCAACCGGAAGGCGGCACTTGTAAATTTTGAGAAAAATCACCGCGTGGTATATAACGAATTCCTGAACCGGATTCACAAGGCGGAGAAGGTTTACGTACTGTATGACAAGAGAACCGGATATCCTTTGATCGACGGAGGATTCGTTCCGGTTTATCTGGAGAAGGAGCGCGCAGAGAAGGCCGTAGAGCTTTATAAGGCGCAGTTTCGTGATGTCACCGCCGTGGAGCGGGACGGCGAGGAAGCCCCGGCCGCAGAGAACGGTGCAAAGCCGATTGCTCTTTTTGATTATCTGTACTACATCGGTGCGGAGAACATCGTGGTGGATAACGGCTGGTACAAGGGCATCGTAAAGCGGAGTGAGATTTCCGTCCCGATGGATTGGAACAGCGATCCGAAGAAGACTCCGCCGTCCAATCCGGCACTGGCCTTTGCGATGACGGATTATGTTTCCGAGATGCGCTGGCCTGTGAAATATGAGAAGCGGGAAGAAATGATCAAGAAGAAGACAGAGCGCATGATGGCGCTGATTCCTGCGGGCCGCTATATCATTCCCTCCCGAGTGAGCGAGGTTACTCCTGAGCAGCTGGAGAAGCTCCCGGAGAATCAAAGATCCGCGAAGCAGGTACAGTTCCCTGCAGTCAAGGTGAATGAGAAGATGTATCTGCCTGTTTTCACGGATCTTTTCGAATACAGCAAGAAGTTTGCGAAGACGGATATGCGGCCGGTCGGCTTTGAGTACAAGAACCTTCTCCGGTTTGTCGCCGGCGGCATTGAAGGGCTCATCATCAATCCGAACGGACAGGGAATTGTGGTTCCGAGGGACAAGGCACAGGAGCTTCTCTTCCGTGCGGCGGGTATGAAGCCTGCGGCACAGAGTGAGGCTGCGAAGGCAGCATCGGCGGGAAATGCAAAGGCCGACGCAACGAAGGCAGCACAGGAAGAGACCGGAAAGACGGATGCATCGAAGTCAACTCCGGCAGAAGGCGGAGAGAGCGGCACGCCGCAGGAGTGATGAACATTAAAAGGCTTCTGAAGAAAATTATCCCCGGGAGAATATGGAAGAAGTTGCGCTCTTCGAAATTCCGGAAGAAAGCAGCGGGCACGGCAGTTGTCGTGGCCGCTGTTTTGGTGATCACTGTGATCGGAATCGGATGTCGCATTTATATCCGGAGAGAGGCAGCACTGGAAAAGGAGCGGATCGCGAGGGAGCAGGAGGAAAACGAACAAAGGAAAAGAGAAGCCCTGGAATTGGCGGAAAGGGAAGAGAAGAAAGAACCGCAGGTCATCCGGAAACTCTCCGCAGAGGAAAAGCTCCTTCAGACCCTTCTGGAAGAAATGCCGGAGGAGTCTGCGAAGAAAGCTGGAATCCGGACTTCTTCCAAAGATACAGAACTTGTCATTTCCTGGTTTACAGCCCCGTATCCTTCCAATTCCGGAAGTGAGTATAATGCCAAGAAGGCTGCAGCGCGTCTGAACGGAGCGGTGGTCCCTGCCGGTGAGAGGTTCTCCTATAACAAGAGGATTGGGGAGCGCACGAAGGAAAATGGTTACGTGGAGGCTCCGGTCATCATGGGCGGCAAGATGGTGCAGGGACTTGGAGGGGGAATCTGTGAGATTTCCTCCATGCTCTACAATCTGTGCCTTCAGTCCGGATTTGAGGTTCTGGAGCGCTCGCCGCACTCTCTCCTGGTGCCGTATGTGCCGGGCGGACTGGATGCTGCCGTTTCGTGGGGGACGATGGATTTCTGTTTCGAGAATCCTTATGAGGCTCCGGTGATTTTGCTTGCAGGCTATGATGACGAGGCGAAGCTGTTCGAGGTCGCAGCCGTCGCGGACGGCGGAGCCAGCCTTCTTCAGGGCCGGAAGTATGTTCCGGTGTCGGAGAAGGTAGGAGAGCTTCACTATGAGACGAGCCTTGAGATCTGGCAGGACACGGTACAGATCGGGGTAAAAGAGCTTGGAGAGAACTACTACGCGGGGGTGGATGAGGCGGAATAGCGCACTCGAAGAGGCGTGATCGCCTCTTCTCCCGCGTCGGAGAAACCGCCTTCGCGGATTATATTTTCAGGAATGGCTTGGAGAATTCAGAGGGCACGGCTTCGCTGGAATCGGCGAACGCCGTGTCTTTTTGCGCACCGGAATTGCCGGTAAGAGCTGTTTTTCTCCGGCGAACCAGATCGTAGGTGAGCGAGGCATGAAGGTCCAGTGCCAGGCTCTTCCGGACAGAGGCAGAGCCTGGAAGCGAGGAGAGGCGGTCTGCGTCGGCTTTCCCGGTGATAAGGAAAAGACGGTCTCCTCGAAGCGGCTCATCCTCAAAGGAGGAATCAGCCGCAAAGTTCTTCTGGATTTGCCCGAGAAGAGGGAGCGCCTTCTTCCTGCAGCCGAGAACTCTTGCATAGGACGGACGGCATAGATCCAGATAATCCGCTGTCATATCCAGAAGAATATGAGTCAGTGCGCGGCTGACACTAGTGTAGGTCAGGTTCTTCGTCTTCAGAAGAGTACAGAACTGCGTCCACGAAAGATACGAGGGGAGCAGCCGGTGAATGCGGTTGGAAAGATCCTCGGAGACATCGGCATAATCTGAAAATGTCCGGTCCGGATCGGCATCAATGGATAAAAGCTTTCCGAGAAGAAGACCGGAGAAATCGTCCGCGAAGATTCCGCTTTCCGGGTGGCTCTCCTGAATTTCCTGCCGGAGAGACGTTGCGGATTCGGCGGTAATTCGGCGGACCGGATGAAATGCCAAAAGAGGCTGCCCATCCCTTCCTGATGCGAGGAGATTCTTGACATATTCGGTGCCGAGAACGTCATTCGCGGTTTTGGAGAGAGAAAGATGAGCGGAGCATTCCCTGGCTGCCCGGGTTCTTGCCTGCGGGAAAGTAAGCCCCTTTGCAGTATACCTGCGCAAAAGCTCCTTAAAATCATCCGGCTCATGCAGAAGAAAGTCCGCCTGGCGAAGAAGGGCAGCGGAGTCTGCGCTTTCGGAACCGAAGACAAGATTGGTCACAACGTGGGTTGCGGTCAGAATCTGCACACCGCCGCGGGCAAAATACTCCGCTCCGGAAACGGCGCAGCAGACCGGAAGCTCCAGGACCAGGTCGGCACCGGCCTCCAGAATGGAACGGACACGTTCCTCCTTGGGAAACACGGTGGGAATGCCGCGCTGCGCGAAGTCCCCACTTACGACGGCAATCACGGCCTGCGCGTTCGTGACGCGGCGTGCCTCCTGCAGGATATAGCGGTGCCCGTCGTGAAACGGATTGCACTCCATAATGATTCCGGCAACCGCGGAAGGAGCGGCAGCGGAGAAGGCTGTTGTTGCTGGCTGATGAGAAAAGGTTTCCATAGAGCTACTCTTTGAGGATATCTTCCAACTGCTGATTAAATTGACTGGCATTTTTCATTTTATACAATTTACTGTCAATGAAAATTTGACCGGAATCGGATACATAGATGGAATTCCCTGTGCTTTCGCCGCTGGATACATAAATGAGAACAGTCATGTTTCCAACACTTCTTATCGTGCCGTCTGAAAAGATGGTACTCGGTGTTCTCTGATAAGAATACTTCTGAGTCAAATCGAGAATCTTTCTCTTTTGTTCTCTGGTAATATCGTCATAACAGTTTGAGTTCAGACGGGGTTCACCGTCCTGGACATCAAAATGGGTGATCTGCACGATGAAGGAACTGCGATCGCTGACATTGTCCGACAGAGGCAATGGACGAAAATACAGGATCAGGCATAACAGCAGAACAATGCAGACAGCGATGCCGCAAAGCGTCTTCTTGCTCATCCGGCAAACTCCCTTCCATAATAGTTTATTCAATGAGTGTACCATATCCGGAAGTCTTAGAAGACGTAAAGTCCGGATAATCTCGGAGGTGGGAGAACATGATTATCCGGAAAGGCGGACTGTATTTCCTTACCGTTGGAGAGTTAAAGGCAGAAAGAAGAGTTACGGCAGGCAGACAGCTTGAAATCAGTGAGTATACTAGGAGACAGGTAGACTTTGTCATTGAGAAATTGCATCTTCATGGCGGCGAAAAGGTGCTGGATCTTGCCTGCGGCTTTGGAAGGCATTCCCTTGAGCTGGCAAGGCGGGGATTTTCGGTGACCGGCATTGATATCACACCGTCTTATATTCAGTTTGCAAAAGAGAAGGCACAGCAAGAAGGAATCTGCGCGGATTTTTTCTGCTGTGATATACGGGAAATCCAATATGATCAGGAATTTGATGTTGTGTTAAATATGGCGGATGGAGCGGTCGGCTATCTTGAGAACGAGGAGGAAAACCGGAAAATATTTACGGTGGTATCGAAAGCCTTAAAACCCGGAGGCAGGCATTTTATGGATATTATGAATGGAAGCTATGCGGACAGCCATTTCCCGTGCCGGATGTGGGAAGCAGGCGAACAATGTCTGACACTCTCGGAATTTGAATGGGACCCGAGAACACGGGTGATGCTCTATGGACAGCGCGACTTTGAGTATGGACAGCTGATTGTAAAACCCTGCATCTCAGAAGGAAATTCCATTCGCCTGTATACGCTTGAAGAAGTGACGGAAATATTTACTTCCATCGGACTGACGGTTACTGGCAGCTATGCGAATTTTGACGGAAAGCCCTCATCGGATCGTGATTTGCAGCTTCTTATCTGCTCGGAAAAGAGGTAGATATGCTTCACGTTTCGGTGGCGGCATGTGTTGTGAGATGTTATGATATGACAGAATATAACAATGAGGGCGTTTTTGTATTATGTCCGAAGTGTAAGGAAAATTTCCTGATAGAAGTTCAAAATACGGAAATTAAAAATTATAAGTAGCCAGACGCTAAGACGCAGAGCCACGGTCACAGATGTGAATCGGGTTCTGCGTTTTTTGTTAATTAAGTATTGGAGCAGGAACATTGGTACCCGGTACGATTAAACGAGAAATGGTCAATACGAAAAGAGCGTGCTGTACGAGGCAGCACACTCAGATCGGAAAAGATAAAGAACTCAGAAATGAAAATGCCGCATTTGTGCGATAGGTGGAAAGATTAATTTGCTGCGTGACAAATAAACGGCCGTTTACTATTATAAAAATGTAAACGGTCGTTTATTTTAATGCGGGGGATAATAGCGTGAGTAATAGAAAAGAAGAGATATTGATTGTAGCACTGCATTTGTTTGCCAGGGAAGGTTATGAGGCTGTCTCAGTCAGCCAGATAGCAGGGGAACTTGATATGACAAAAGGGGCCTTGTACCGCCATTACAAAAGCAAGAGAGATATTTTTGACTGTATTGTACAGCGCATGGAACAGCAGGATGACGAACAGGCATCAGAATATGATATGCCGGAAGAGGAAAAAGAAAAAATGCCTGAACAATATGAGAATGTATCTCTGGATGATTTGGTGGAATACAGCAAGTCAATGTATGAATACTGGACAGAGAATGATTTTGCTTCATCGTTTCGGAAGATGCTGACAATCGAGCAGTTTCGCAGTGAAGAAATGCAGAAGTTATATCAGCAGTATCTCGTGGCTGGACCTGCTTCCTATGTGGAAGATTTATTTGATAGCATGGGATTTACAAACGCTAAGGATAAAGCTGTCAGATTCTATGCTGTCATGCATTTTTATTACAGCCTTTATGATGGAGCAGAGGATAAGGAAAATGTAAAGAATGAATTTGTATCAGCTATAAAAAGCGTGGTACAAGGGCTGAAGTGAAGGAGAATCAGATCATGAAAAATAATATAGTAATCCGCTTAGAAGAAAAAAGTGAATACCTCAAAGTGGAAAATCTGGTAAGGGATAGTTTTTGGAATGTATACCGCCCCGGATGCCTGGAGCATTATGTTCTTAACCAGTTAAGAAATGATCCGGCATTTGTACCGGAGCTTGATTTTGTTATGTATCAGGACGGAGAACTTATCGGACAGAATATCTTTGTGAGAACTGCAATCACAGCAGATGACGGA
>CALEFO010000050.1 GCA_937877165.1 uncultured Lachnospiraceae bacterium
TGCGTCAGCACCGATGCTGCTGTTTGAAAGTGACATATCGATGTCACTTTCAAACCTCTGTAATTATCCCTTCTCTTGACCGCTTTCGTCTCTCCTGCCTATCCGCCCATGTTCGCACAGCCTTCAAGTCCCGGCAAAGTCAATGGCTCCGCCGCACAGGATATGCTCTCCGGCGTAAAACACGGCGGCCTGCCCCGGCGCAATCGCCCGGACCTTTTCATCAAATCTCGCCGTGATTGTATCCTCTCCGGTGCGCGTAATCGTGCAGGGTACCGCCGCTGCCCCGTAGCGGATTTTCCCGGCCGCACGAAGGCTCTCTCCTACAGGAAGCTCTTCCTTCGAAATTGCCATGAAATTCAATTCGCTGCAGGTCAGCGTATCACCGAACACATCCCCGCTCTCGCCGATGTACACGGTATTCGTCCCGGCATCAATGCCAGTCACAAATACTGGATGCCCCAGTGCAATCCCGAGGTGCTTGCGCTGCCCCACCGTGTAGTGAATGATTCCCCTATTGGGTCCGAGGTCCGTTCCGTCGCGGTACACGAACCGCCCCGGCCCCGGGATGCGGTCCCCCGCATTCCGCTCGAGATATCCCGCGTAGTCATCATCCGTAACAAAACAGATTTCCTCGCTGTCCGGCTTCCCGGCAACCGGGATTCCGGCCTCCTTCGCCATCGCGCGGACCTCTGATTTATGGTACTCACCCACCGGCATCATAGTGTGTGCCAGCTGCTCCTGGGTAAGGCGGTACAACGCGTAGGTCTGGTCCTTCGCCGCCGTCACCGAATTGCGGATCGTATACCGCCCGTTTGAAAGCCTCTCCACCCGCGCATAGTGTCCGGTGGAAATATATTTTGCCCCGATCTCCTCCGCCTTGATCCGCAGGGCCTCCCACTTCACATAGCGGTTGCAGGCAAGGCACGGATTCGGCGTCCGCCCCTTCAAATATTCGTCAATGAAGTAACCAATGACTTTCTTCTGAAAAACATCACGAAATCCCATCACGTAATACGGAATCCCGAGAACCCCGCACACGCGCCTGGCATCATCCACCGCGCTCTGACCGCAGCAGCCGCCCTCCCGCTCCATCTGCAGCGAGCAGGCCGCGTCCCACACCTGCATGGTGACGCCGATCACTTCATATCCCTGTAATTTTAAAAGGTATGCCGCGACGGAGGAATCCACTCCGCCGGACATACCTACCACAACTCTTTCTGCCATCCTCTTCCTCAGTCTGCTGCATCACCGGCATCCGACGCCGGTGTTTCGATTGAAGTTCCGTTTCCCTGCTCATCCGGAATTGCGTCTTTCTGTGCTTTCGGATTCTCCGCAGCCAGTTCCTCCGGCAATGCCTCTTTGGATTCAGAATCCCTCTCCTCGATCACTTCCGCCTCACAGGCATCCGCCACCGGGCCGTCCACGAACAGCGTGTTGTCCTCCTGCGGCGCGATCTGAAGCTCCGGTGAAACCTCAATCACCTCGGTCTCCTGTGCCGTCGCTCCCGGCTGCTTCTCATCCCCCGGTTCAGGCACGCTTCCATTCTCGAACGGATAAATCACGCCGAGCTGCCTTCGGATGACGTCGCAGATCCGAAGCATCCGGATCGTCTCATCGTGCGTCATCTCCGGGCACTCAAGCCAACCGTTCTCCAATGCCATCCGGCAGGCCTGCAGCTCATATTCATAGCCGGTGATCTGGCGCGGCCGCTTGTAGGAGGCAATCTTCTTGTACTGCTTGTCATAGACCGTCAGCCTCTCGAAGTTATTGACGTTGTCTACAATCATGTAGCCTTCTGTTCCGACAATCATTCCCTGACGGTCGGTCCGCCCGAGCATGGTTGCCGTCAGAGACGCCATTCGGCCATCCTTATAGATGAGCGTCAGATTATCCTGCTCATCGAGGTGCCGGCTCGTGTAGGTGCACGATGCCTCCACACGCAGAAGCTCATCTCCGAACATCATGGAAGCAAAGTTCAACGGATACACCCCAAGGTCCAGAAGCGATCCCCCGGCCAGAGCGGGATCCACCATGCGGTTCTTGCCCTTTACATCATAGCCGAGGTTCGCCGACAGGAAAACCGGCTTGCCGATAACACCGCTCGCCAGGACCTCCTTCATCTTCCGGACAAACGGCATATATCTTGTCCAGATTGCCTCGGTGACGAAAACATTCTTCTCCTTTGCCAGGCGGAACAGTTCTCTTGCCTGCATCTCATTGACCGTAAAGGCCTTCTCCACAAGGCACGGCTTTCCATAGGAAATGCACAGCTTCGCGTTCTCGAAGTGCTCCGAATGCGGTGTCGCGATATAGACAAGATCGACCTTCCTGTCCTTTAAAAGCTCCTCGTAGGAGCCATATGCCTTCCGCACGCCGTTGCGCTTTGCAAAGCCGGTCGCCTTATCCAGATTTCTGGATGCCGCCGCATACATGCAGAAGCCCTTGGTTCTGCGCACCGTTTCCGCCATGGTCGCGGCAATCCCGCCGCATCCCAGAATTCCTACATTCACTCTTGCCATTCTGATACCCTCCCGCTTTGTGCCGGGATCCCCGCTCCCGGCTCTTGCTCCTGCCTCTCTGCTCCTGTTGGGTCTGTGAACCGGATGCCTGATTTCCGTTCATCATGCAGCCCGCAGAATCATTCCATGACTTACTGCAAGCAGACCTTCCTCAGACCATTCAGTTCGCTGAATTCTCTGCCTCGCTGCTGCCATCTGCGGCATCGGAAGAATCATCCTCCGTACTGCCCGCGGCATCCTCCGACACGCCGTCGCTGCCGTCTGCAGATGCATCCGCAGCGGCATCCTGCGACGAATCCTGGCTGTCCGCACTGTCCGACGCCTCTGGCTCGATCTTGTCAAAATACTCGCTCTTCACATACGCGGACTGGCCGTTGAAAATAATCTCGCTCCAGCCGTCATCAAGCTCCTCCACCAGCTGAAACTCATCTCCCGCCGCTGCAGAGCCGATTCTCGTTCCGTCCGCAGAAGCCGACTTGCGGATATTGATGCCATCCGATTTTGCCTTCAAATAAGCCGTGTTCTCGTCCGTCTGATTTCTGGATTCATTGAGCGCCGCCAGCTGCTGTCCGACGGAAATGTCGATCGTCGATGCGATCTGATCCAGATAATCAGCAAGATCTGCATCCGAGGCCAGAAGATCGTTGTACTCCGCCGAGGTCTGGTTATTCAGATCCACCACGTCATCCTGCACCGACACGAGCTGAATGTATTCCGAAACGGATTTCGGCTGTGTCTCATCATTATTGATATACAGCGACCCGTCCTCCCTCGTGCAGACGTACATGGTCTGCAGTCCCGGAATCTCCCAGTCATGATCCTTCAGCTTCAGCTTGGTATAGACATAAGCCACATAAGAGCCGTCCACCGGTCCTGCCTTGGTATATACATCCACGGTGGTATAGGAATCAATGTATCCCGAGAGCTCCTGAATCCGAATCTTCTCTTCATCCGAAAGGTCCGCGCTGATGCTCTGAATCGTATCCACGTCACCCTCCGACACTGCCCGGTAATAATTCTGGAACAGCGCGTTGACATCCTCGTGGGCGTTCTCCTCGAGCTCCACATCCTCTGCTGCCGTCTCCTCAGTCGTCGCTGCAGCAGCGCTCTCCTGTGCCTGCTCCTTCGCATGACGCCGCAGGGTAAATGCAAGCCCCACTGTGATCAACACGCAGATCAGAAGAAACACCGGCATAACCACCTTTTTGTGTCTTCCGATAAAATCTCTCGTATCGTAATAAAAATCGATCAGTCTGTCCTTGAACATATATCTGAATCCCACCTGATTTTCCTGAACAGGCCAGCTTCTTCTGCCCTGTGCATTCAGAAATTTATTATACCTGTGACAGCATGAAAAGGAAAGCGCAGGTATTTCCCTGCGCTTTGGTCAGCCCGCACTGGATGAGAAAGCCCATCCGGAGCCCTTGTCGGCAAGACCTGCAGCCGCAGGAATCAGGCCTCTTCGATTTTCCTTCGCAGCATATTGATCACGCGCTTTTTGTCCGTCACCCATGAGGGCGAGATCAGGAGCTTCCGGGGCCCGTCGCCGGTCATCCGATGAATCACCGTGCCTTTCGGCAAAAGCTTCAGACACTCCACTACAAGATCGCAGTACTCCTTTGCAGACATCTGCGGAAACGGATGCCGCCGGTACTCCTTTGCAAGGCTCGAGCCCTCCAGAATATTCAGCATCTGCAGCTTAATTCCATCCAGGGCCGGCTCAAGCTGCGCCAGATATCGGATGGTATTCAGCATGTCCTCCCGATTTTCTCCAGGAAGCCCCAGAATCACATGAACGATCACCGTCAGATGCGCAGCCTTCAGTCTCCGGTAGCAATATCCGGCCGTTCTATTGTCTTTCGGTACAACCGCGTAAGCCTGTCCGTGTCACCATAGGTATTGGTGTAGGACTGAAAATACGCGATGTACTTCTCCTCTGTCTTCACAGCATTTGCCGGAAGCTTTCTTCGAACAAGTGCCTTCGCCCGTTCGATCTCGTCGCCAATCGAATTCTCGTCTGCAAAAGGCTGTGCAAATTCACCGGATCCGCCCGCTGAACAAAAGGTGCACCCTCCGGTCCCGATTGTCCCGTCCCGATTCGGACACGTACATCCGGAAGAAAGAGAAAGCTTATATACCTTCTGCCCAAACTCCCTCTTCAGATACTCCGATAAAGTAAGAATCCTCATCCAGATGCATTCTCCCTTTTATCCAACAAATCTCTCTGCCGCATATACCGCCAGAACGCCGCAGACAAGACTCAGCAGCACATACCCAAGCGCGGTGCCCGTCCCCTTTCCGATCAGCCCCTCTGTCTCAAGGGCAAAAGAAGAAAAGGTCGTAAATCCGCCGCAAATTCCGACCTTCAGGAACAGCACCGTTCTCGGATTCAAAGCATTTCTCGCTGCAAGCGCCGCGACAATGCCAATCAGAAACGAGCCCGCCACATTGATCAGAAATGTCTTCATCGGGAATCCGCTCTCCGGATTCATCGGAAGAAGCGTAATCAGATATCTGCAAACCGCGCCGAGCGCTCCGCCAAGCGCCACTGTAAGTACATTATTCATGGATAACCTCCTGCGTGTCACATTTCGTGTCACAAGGACCTCAAAAAGGTGCTTTTTTGTCCTCAAGGCTGCGTTTTTGTGCCTCATTTTCAAACATTGAAAACATGAAAAAAGCCCGTATTCTCAACGTTTCTAAGGATTTACGCTGAAAATACGGTCTCTTGCAAAAGCTGCGGCTGACAGGAATCGAACCTGCATTAAAGGCGTCGGAGGCCTTCGTTCTATCCATTAGACTACAGCCGCATGAAGTGCAGCACATCAATCACTGCAGACTAATATAGAATAACATTTCCTCTTTCCGGTTACAAGAGAAAACTCTTCTACAAAATAAGTTTTCCCATCCGAAGCTGTTATTTTCATAGGACAGGATTCCTCGATCCGGACAATGCCTGAAAAAGGGTATAAAAAATCCGTGCCTTCAAAACCGAATACAGCAGACCGCTCTGCGGCCCTGCTCTGAGCTTTCCTTCGTTCAGCTCTGCCGAACTCTCTTTCACTCAGATCACAAGCAATACAATGACTTCAAGGATAAGCTTCCGACCGATTAGTACCTGTCAG
>CALEFO010000051.1 GCA_937877165.1 uncultured Lachnospiraceae bacterium
AGCCCATTCGGGCATTTCTCCTCGGGGTGCCGCAAAAAACGCGGCACAGAAAGGTGAGAATGAGCGAAATATTCGGATCTGCCATTGATATTGTTGTGATTGGACTGATTACGGCGGTCATCGTTCTGCTGATTTTTCTGATCCTCACGAATAAAAAAGTGAAGGAAATGGATCAGAGACTTTATGATCTGACGGCCGGTTCAGAGGGTGAGAGTCTGGAAGAAATGCTGGTACGAATTCTGGATAATTATGACGGAATCAATAAGCAGCTGGATCAGAATACGGGAGATATCCGTGATATTTATCGACGTCTTCACGGTGTCGTTCAGAAAATTGGTCTGGTAAAATATGACGCATTCAGTCAGATGGGCGGAAATCTGAGCTCTGTCATCGCTCTTCTGGATCAGGACAACAACGGAATTTTACTGAACACGGTTCAGAATGTGGATGGCTGTTATTCTTATGTGAAGGGAGTTCGAGGTGGACGCAGCGATGTGACCTTTACGGAGGAGGAGCAGGAGGCCATGGATATTGCACTTGGGAAAGGACAGAGCGGAGGAAGAAGAAAATAGAATTTTAAGTAAATGTTTCACGTGAAACATTTTGAAAAATGAAAACTCCGTCCGAAAGGAAACGCTAATAGGTTTCACACTATCAGCAAGCAGAAGTTTGAATTTCTTTGAGAAAATTCGGAAGTAAAGAAGCAGTTACGCTATAATAGCAGCATGTACATCCGCATGAGGCGGGAGAGGAGAAGAACATGATTGATATTAAATTTCTGAGAGAAAATCCAGAAGCAGTCAAGGAGAACATTCGTAAGAAGTTTCAGGAGGAGAAGCTTCCGCTTGTTGACGAGGTCATTGAGAATGATGCAAAGGCTCGCAAGGCTCAGCAGGAAGCGGATGAAATTCGCGCAAATAAGAAGAAGGCTTCCAAGCAGATCGGCGCGCTGATGGCGCAGGGCAAAAAGGAAGAAGCTCAGAAGCTGAAGGAAGAGATCGCAGATGATTCCCGTCTGAAGGAACTGGATGAGATCCAGAAGACTGCTTCTGAGATTGTACATAAGGACATGATGGTCATCCCGAATATCATTGACCCTTCTGTTCCGATCGGCAGGGACGATTCGGAGAACGTTGAGCTGCAGCGCTTCGGAGAACCGGTTGTTCCGGATTTCCCGATTCCGTATCATACGGATATCATGGCTCGCTTTGACGGCGTAGATTTTGAGGCGGCAGGACGCGTAGCAGGAAATGGCTTCTATTATTTAAAGGGGGACATCGCAAGACTTCATTCCGCAGTTCTTTCCTACGCAAGAGATTTCATGATCGACCGCGGCTTTACATATTATGTTCCTCCGTTTATGATCCGTTCCGCTGTTGTGGATGGCGTTATGAGTTTTGCGGAAATGGATGCCATGATGTATAAGATCGAGGGCGAGGATCTGTATTTGATCGGGACCTCCGAGCATTCCATGATTGGTTCGTTTATTGACCAGATTATTCCGGAGGAGTCTCTTCCGAAGACACTGACCTCTTATTCCCCTTGCTTCCGCAAAGAGAAGGGAGCACACGGAATTGAAGAGAGAGGTGTATACCGGATTCATCAGTTCGAGAAGCAGGAGATGATCGTTGTCTGCAAGCCGGAAGATTCGATGATGTGGTATGACAGACTTTGGAAGAACACGGTTGATTTCTTCCGCAGTCTGGATATCCCGGTTCGTCAGCTGGAGTGCTGCTCCGGTGACCTTGCGGATCTGAAGGTTAAGTCCTGCGACGTAGAGGCATGGTCTCCGAGACAGAAGAAGTACTTCGAGGTAGGTTCCTGCTCGAATCTTGGTGATGCACAGGCGAGACGTCTGCGCATCCGTATCAAGGGCGCAGACGGTAAGCTGTACCTGGCCCATACACTGAACAATACCTGTGTAGCAACGCCAAGAATGTTGATTGCATTCCTGGAGAACAACCTGCATGAGGATGGATCGGTATCCATCCCGAAGCCGCTGCAGATGTACATGGGCGGTAAGACTGTGCTGACTCCTCTGCATGATTGATGGAGGCCGCTGAGCGGGTGGAAGAAGGGAAGCTGCGTTTGCTTTTTCAGAAACATTCAAGGAATGAGACAGGCTTCCTGCCCTATGCGGTTTACATGCGGTTTTTGACAAGTTCTGTATAAGTGTTTAGAATGATCCTCACCTGAAACATTGTTTTTGGGTGAGGATTTTTTATGAAAAGGATGAACGGATTTGAATAAATATTTACGTGCCATTGGCTTTTCAAAGTCTCCAAAGCGCAGCGAAATCTGCACACTGATCGAGCAGGGAATCCTTCATCCGTCTCATCGCGCCTATACGACCAATGAGAATGAGGACGATGCGCTTCTTGCACAGTTTGAGATCGCGTTCGGAGCGAATTTCGGATTAGCGGTCTGTGGGCAGTTTGATGAAAATGACCAGTTTTTTCCGGATTATGTATATCCGTACCTGAATTCCGAAGAAATCAGTACCAGCGAAGAGCTTTCCGTGGAATCCAGAGTGGACAATGACTCTTTTGCCGGTGTTTGTGACGATCTGCGGGTTGGCGTGACACTGATCTTCCGCGTCCGGAATGCCATCGAATACCGCAAGAATGTGCATACAAGCTTTGAACCGCTGACTGGGGCAAGCGTTTCATTGACGGCGCTTTCCCTGGAAGGAAGCATTCTCCTTCCTATTTACAAGTCCGAAGTGGATCTTCGAAAAAAGGCGGCATTTGAGGAACAGAGAATCAAGTGGACCAATGCGGCGAAAAACGGTGATGACAACGCAAGCCGGAATCTGACCATGCAGGACATGGATGTCTATGCCAGTGTTTTGTCTCATCTACAGTATGAGGATGTGTATTCTCTTGTGGATTCGTATCTGATGCCTTACGGTGCGGAGTGCGAGCTGTACTCCATTCTGGGAGAAATCCGGAAGGTGGACTGGAGGAAGAACCTCCAGACGGGGGAGGATGTGGCAGTTCTTACCGTAGATTGTAATGGTTTGAGACTGGATATTGCTATAAACGGAAAGGATCTTTACGGAGAACCGGAGGTTGGACGGAGATTTCGCGGTGTGATCTGGCTGCAGGGACGGATCCAGTTCCGGCAGCCGCAGTGAGGTCTTCCTTGATTTGCATAGGAAGAGCAGAAAGCTGTGGTGGATATGCAGGGATTGAACTCGCAGATCCTTTCTGCATCACATCATTTGGAAAGAACAGAAATCTGCAGTACATGGAATGTAGAAGATAGAAGAGAGAAACAGGGAAAGGCAGGAGAGAACATGAAAATTTATCCGGTTGGTGACATGGCTTTGTCAGTTGATTTCGGAAATGTGATTTCCGAAAAGGTCAATGAAGAGGTAATGCAGCTGGAACACACGCTGCAGGAAGAAAAAATCCCTGGAATTCTGGAAATGCTTCCGTCGTACCGGGCTCTTCTGGTGCGCTACGATCCGGCGCAGCTTTCTTATGCACTGCTTTCAGAGAAAATCGGAAAAGCACAGGGGGAGAAAGGCTCTGGAGAGAATCACTCCAGCAGGAAGATCATTCGTCTCATTCCCTGCTGCTACGGCGGAAAATACGGGGAGGATCTGAAGGGAATGGAAGCTCTGACAGGTCTTTCCGAAAAGGAGATCATTGAGATACATTCCGGGACGGATTATAAGATTTACATGTTGGGATTTCTGCCGGGATTTGTCTATCTGGGCGGTATGGATGAGAGGATTGCAGCGCCGAGGCTGGACGTTCCGCGGGTGGTAATTCCGGCAGGAAGTGTCGGAATCGGCGGAAAACAGACAGGTGTGTATCCCATTGCGTCGCCGGGAGGGTGGCGACTGATCGGCTCTACACCGGTCCGATTCTATAATCCTTCTGCAGAAAAGCCGATTTTGTGCAGTGCAGGAGAATACATCCGCTTCGTTCCGGTCTCGGAGAGTAGTTATGAGAAGATCGCGGCAGATGTTGCGGCAGGACCCTATCGCGCAGAAATTGCGAATTCCTGAGAATCTCATGCGCAGCAGAAACTGCAGCATCGGTGTATCCGCACGGATGTTGCCACATTCAAACACGAATTGGTGCCGCCAAGCAGCCTAATTTCGATGATCCCATCGGAGAAAGCCCATTCGGGCATTTCTCCTCGGGGTGCCGCAAAAAACGCGGCACAGAAAGGTAAATATGAAAATGACAATTGAAATTCCCGGTGTTCTGACAACGGTTCAGGATGAGGGACGTTACGGATATATGGAATACGGCGTGCGGACTGGTGGAGCGATGGATCAGGACAGCTTTCATGCCGCCAACCGCATTGTGGGTAATGAAGAAAATGCCGCGGAGCTGGAAATGACACTGATGGGAATCACGGCGGTTTTTGACGGAGACGGCGTGATTGCACTGACCGGTGCAGATATGAAGGCGCAGCTGGACGGAGTACCAGTGGAACGGTATGCGGCAGTCAGGGTGCGCAGCGGACAAAGGCTTTCCATGAGAATGGCTGGGAGCGGATGCCGCGCTTATCTTGCTGTTTCCGGTGGAATTGCAGTTCCCAAGGTCATGGGAAGCTCTTCCACGGATGTAAAATGCCGCCTTGGAGGTCTGGAAGGCAGGGCACTTCAAGCAGGCGATGTGCTGGAAACGGGAAGCACCGGGGGCAGTACAGAAGAAAAGACAGGAAAGGCTCTTTCGGTACGTCCGGAGAAATATGGCCATTCTGCCCATGTGCGTGTCGTGGAAGGACCACAGGCAGACTGGTTTTCCGAAGAGGCGAGAGAGAAATTTTTCCACGAGATTTATCATGTGTCGGCGGAGAGCGACCGCATGGGAATGCGGCTGGACGGAGCGCCGGTTGAGAGCCTTCATGGAATGGATATTGTTTCGGACGGCATTGCGTTTGGCTCCATTCAGATCACGAAGAGCGGTATGCCGATTGTCATGATGGCGGATCATCAGACGACGGGCGGCTATGCAAAGATCGGTACGGTATGCTCGTTTGATCTTCCAAAGCTTGCACAGCTGCGGCCGGGCGATACGGTGCAGTTTGAGAGAGTTTCCGTGGAAGAGGCGCAGGCGCTGTACCTTCATCCGCAGGAGAGAAAACGGACGAAGCCGCTTGCATTGGCGATCGGTAATGGTGGGGGAGAAGAAACTACATCCCGCAGACACCGCTTTCAGAAATACAATTATTATTATCGTCACGGAGATTTGAGATAATCAAATTTGAAAGTGACATTATCGATATGTCACTTTTAAACTGCAGCACCGGTGCTGATGCACCGACTGCCGAATTCGGCAAAATTGCTGGAAGTTTATTGACAAGCGATATTCCCGCACTATAATGAGGATAGCTTTGGAGCAAGGCAAAGACGCCGGATAGAATGAATTCTGTCCGGCGCTTTTTCGTATCAGTGGGGTGACGGCCCGTAAATGCGGGCAGAACGCCACACATGCCATATCGCAGAGAATGCGAAAGGAGAGCGGAAGATGAAGACACTTGGATACTACAACGGCAAGTATGATGAAATTGAGAATATGTCGATCCCGATGACGGACCGTGTGCACTGGTTCGGTGATGGCGTGTATGATGCCGGCCCGTGCCGCAACTACCACATTTTCGCAATAGACGAGCATGTGGACCGCTTCTTCAACAGCGCCGCTCTTCTGGATATCAAGATGCCGGTCAGCAAACAGGAACTGAAGGACCTTTTGAATGACCTGGTAAAGAAGATGGATACCGGAAACCTGTTCGTTTACTATCAGGTGACCAGAGGAAGTGGACTGAGAAATCACGTCTATCCGGAAGGCCCGGCAAATCTCTGGGTGATGCTCACTCCGGCGGAAATCGGAGATGGAAAGGCGCCGATCAGCTGCATTACAGAGCCGGATACCCGTTTCTATCACTGCAACATCAAGACCCTGAACCTGATTCCTTCCTGCGTTGCTGCGGAGCACGCAAAAGAGGCTGGCTGCGTGGAGACCATTCTGTACCGCAAGAACATGCAGAACCGTGTGACCGAGTGTGCACACAGCAATGTCCATATCATCAAGGATGGCAAGCTCTTTACGGCACCGACGGATGAATTGATTCTGCCCGGTATCGCGCGTGCCCATCTGATCCGTATGTGCAAGAAGCTTGGCTATGGAGTCAGCGAGACTCCATATGATCTGGATACGCTTCGCACGGCAGATGAGATTCTGGTCACCAGCTCCAGCAAGCTCTGCCTGCACTGCAATACATTGGACGGACAGCCCGTCGGCGGCAAGGCTCCGGAAATGCTGGAGGATCTCCGCAGCCACCTGTATGAGGAGTTTATTGAGGCAACGAACTGAGTTTTTTTCGGGAAAAGGAGAGATTCCGCCGGCCGATGCCGACGGGATCTTTCTTTCGACAAAGGAGAAAAGAGAATATGGACTATACAACCATGCTTCCGGCGGAAGTAAGAAAAAGAATCCGTACAGGTGAAATTACCGGTCAGACATCCGGAATGTGCCAGGGCTACGCACAGGCCAACCTTGTTGCACTGCCGCGGGACATCGCCTATGATTTTCTTCTGTTTGCCCAGAGAAATCCGCGGGCCTGCCCGCTTTTGGAGGTCAGCGACACCGGCAGCAGAGAGCTTCATGAGATCGCAAGGGATGCAGACATCGCAAGAGACATTCCGCGCTACCGGATTTACGAGAAGGGTGTTCTTACCAAAGAAGTGGAGGATGCTTCTTCCTACTGGAGAGAGGACCTTGTAAGCTTTTTGATCGGATGCAGCTTCTCGTTTGAGGGAGACCTTCTGGCAGCAGATGTTCCGGTCCGTCAGATCGAAGAGGGCCGGAATGTGCCGATGTACAACACGAACATTCCCTGCCGATCCGCCGGAATTTTCCATGGAAACATGGTTGTGTCCATGCGGCCGATTCCGTATGAGCTGGTACCGAAGGCTGTTCTCATTACGGGAGCAATGCCGAAGGTACATGGTGCGCCGATTCATATCGGAGATCCCTCGGTGATCGGCATCCATGACTTGGAGCATCCGGACTACGGCGATATGGTGACCATTCGGGAGGGTGAGGTTCCGGTCTTCTGGCCGTGCGGCGTGACTCCGCAGAATGTGATCATGCAGTCAAAGCCGGATTATGTCATCACACATGCGCCTGGGCATATGTTCCTGACGGATGTGAAGAATGTAAATCTGAAATATTGAGAAGGTGCTGGTTCAGTCCCGGATAAGGAAGATGACCGGGAAATGCGAGGTATAAGTTCGAAAGTGACATCGATATGTCACTTTCAAACACGAATTGGAGCCGCCAAGCGGCCCTATTTCGATGATCCCATCGGAGAAAGCCCATTCGGGCATTTCTCCTCGAGGTGCCGCAAAAAACGCGGCACAGAAAGGTAACAATGAAAATTGATCTGAACTGTGATATGGGCGAGAGCTTTGGAAATTATAAAATCGGCATGGATGCAGAGGTTGTAGCACACATTTCGTCTGCAAACGTTGCCTGCGGCTTTCATGCGTCGGATCCCGTTGTGATGGAGAAAACCGTGGCGGCCTGCAAGGCAGCAGGCATTGCGGTCGGCGCGCATCCTGGTTTTCCGGATCTTGTCGGATTCGGCCGGAGAAATATGAAGGTGTCAACTGCGGAACTGAAGGCGATGGTGGTGTATCAGGTGGGTGCCCTGAAGGCATTCTGCACGGCAGCAGGTGTTGTGCTTCAGCATGTGAAGCCACATGGAGCGATGTATAATATGGCGGGAAAGGATGCTGCTATGGCGGATGCGATCTGCGAAGGAATCCGTGAGGTAGATCCTTCCCTGATCCTGTTGGGCCTTTCGGGTTCCCAGCTGATTGAAGCAGCGAAGAGAGCCGGCCTTTCTTATGCGCGTGAGGTCTTTGCGGACCGTGCCTATGAGGAGGACGGATCGCTGGTAGCGCGTACGAAAGAGGGAGCGGTGATTACCGACGAGGAGGAGGCCATTCGCAGGGTTGTTTCTATGGTAAAAGACCATAAAGTGACGGCCATTACCGGCAAGGAGATCGAGGTCATTCCGGATTCTATCTGCCTGCACGGAGATAATCCGAAGGCAGTTCTGTTCTCGCAGAAAATCCGCGCGGCACTGGAAGCGGAGGGTGTCACGATAGCGCCAATGAAAGAGGTCATTGCGTGATGGAGGGCAGAAAGATCATGGAGGAAATTGATGAAATTGTTCTGCGGCATACACAGCGCGGAATGCATATTTTAAGGGAGCACCAGAAGCCGGAGCTGTGCAAAACGGCGGCGGAAGAAATCTTGTCCTGGAAAAAGGGAACGGTTCTTCTTGCAACCGGCTTTTATGTGGCGGGGTATGCGGAGACGGATGGTCCCGCAGGAACCATGGTTATGGCAAAGGCCCTTCAGGCGCTTGGCTATCATCCGGTGATTGTAACGGATTCCTTCTGCAGGGACTTTTTTGAGCCGGAGGACATTGATACGGAGTATCTTCCGATGGATGCGGATGACGAGGTTTGCCTCTCTGTGTTAAAGAAATATCAGCCGGTTGGAATGATTTCCATTGAGCGCTGCGGGAAGAATACAGAAGAAGACTACGCGAATATGCGTGGCATCAGTATTCGGGAATATACGGCACCGGTGGACCGAATCTTTGAGCTGGCAGGTCCGGATGCTCCGGATGGAACGATTCGTGTCCCTACGATCGGCGTCGGCGACGGTGGCAATGAAATCGGAATGGGGAATCTTGCGGATGTCATTCAGAAGGAATTGTCGCTGGTTCCGTGCAGAGTCCGCACGGATATCCTGGTAACGGCCAGCGTCTCCAACTGGGGCGCCTATGGAATCGCGGCGACTCTCGAGGCGTGCACCGGCAAAAAGGTTTACACGCAGATTGATGGAGAGCCGGTTTATTGCAAGGTCATGGACTTCATACAGAAGACGGTGCAAACCGGAAGTGTGGATGGTGTGACCCATGAGAGAATTGCCCACGTGGACGGCTACGCAAACGGAGAAGAGGAAGAGATCCTGAAGGCACTTGCAGAGGCAGTGAAAGCATTATGAGTTTTAAGGAAACGGAGCATCACGACAGAGTCTGGGCGGAGATTGATTTGGATGCCGCTCTTTTCAATATGGAAGCAATGCACCGGAACCTGAAGCCGGGAACGAAGATGACGGCAGTCATCAAGACGGACGGGTACGGACATGGAGCACTGCAGATTGCCCGGAAGCTGGAATCGCTGGATTATCTGTGGGGCTATGCGGTTGCCACCTTTGAAGAGGCGATGGAACTTCGAGACGGCGGAATCCGAAAACCGGTGCTGATCCTGGGATATGTGTTTCCGTATTGTTATGGAGAGCTTTCCGAGTATGGAATCCGGCCCGCATGCTTCCGCGAGGATATGCTGGAGGAGCTGTCTTCGGCAGCGCAGAAGACGGGAAAGAAGACGCCTGTTCACATCGCGGTGGATACAGCGATGTCCCGGATCGGAGTGCGGCCCGATGACAGTGGTCTTTCGTTTGTAAAAAAAGCTCTGGAGACGCCAGGAATTGAAGTAGAAGGTATTTTTACGCACTTTTCCAAGGCGGATGAGACGCCGGAGGATAACACGAGACGGCAGATTCGGGAGTTCACGGAATTCTGCGGACGGATCGAGAAGGAACTGGGATACCGTGTCCCTATCCGTCACTGCTCTAACAGCGCAGGCCTGATCCGTTTTCCGGAAGCAAATCTTGACATGGTCCGGGCGGGAATTACGCTCTACGGATTGTGGCCGTCCGAAGAGGTACCGAAGAATGTTGTGCCGCTCAAGCCCATTCTTTCTCTGTATTCCCACATTGTTTACGTGAAGACGGTTCCCGCGGGTACGGCGGTGAGCTACGGCGGAACCTTTGTGACGGACAGAAGGACCCGACTTGCCACCATCCCGGTTGGCTATGGTGATGGCTATGCAAGAGGACTTTCGAACAAGGGAGAGGTACTGATCCGCGGAAAGCGGGTTCCGATCTGCGGGCGAGTCTGCATGGACCAGTTCATGGTGGATGTTACGGATCTTCCGGAAGCGAAGGAAGGGGACAAGGTGACCTTGATCGGAACGAACGGAGGGGAAACCATTACCATGGAAGAGCTGGGCGAAGTGTCTGGGAGGTTCAACTACGAATTTGCCTGCAATCTTGGCAAACGCATTCCACGGGTATATATCAGCAAAGGGGAGGATGACCGCGCGTGAATACAAGAGGCTTATTGCTGATGATGCTGGGACTTTTGCTGGCTTTGTCCTCCCGGAAGGCACCGACGGCGGGACGTGTTGTCCTGTTCGGGCTTGGGATGTTTCTCCTTCTGTTCGGAGGCTTTGGAATACTTCAGGCGTGAGAGGGGACGGATCAGTCGGCAGTTCATGAGAGAATAAAACGAATATTGTAATTGCAGGACCGGGAAGGCGGAAAGCCTCCCGGCCTTTTTATGAAGAAATTGTGAAATCGATAATTCTATATTGACTACTTGTTATAGTAGCAGTATAACAATAATCGAAAAGAGGGAAGGAAGAAGATATGGAGGAACGGATTGAAAGATCCGGGAAGACTTCCCGATTAAAGGAGGAATGACTTATGTTGATGCCTATGCTTTGGACGAATAATTATAATGATATGGATGACTGGATGAATGTGTTTGATCACGAGTTTAACAATATGTTTGCACCGGCGAAGGAAGGAAGAGATCCTCTCTATGGTAAGAATGCGAAGAATCTGATGAAGACGGATGTCCGTGAGACAGAGAATACCTATGAAGTGGATGTTGATCTGCCTGGCTTCAAGAAGGAGGAAATTCATGTTGACTTCAAGGACGGCTATCTGACTGTAGCGGCAAAGAAGGAAGTTGACAAGGATGAGAAGGAGAAGGAATCCGGCAAGCTTATCCGTCAGGAGCGCTATACCGGTGATCTGGAGCGAAGCTTTTATGTGGGTGACGGTGTCACCGCAGAAGAGATCAAGGCTTCCTTTGAGAATGGCGTTCTGAGACTGTCTGTTCCGAAGAAGGCAAAAGAAGTAAAGAAGCCGGTCACCAGTATCGAAGTTCACTGATCAGGTGATTGCCGGGGAAACATTTCGGCGATGATCCTTTGTCAGGGAGAGAGGTTCCCGGCAGAGGGTGAGAAGCCGTCAGAGGAAGCTCTGCGGAAATAACCGGATCCTTGGTAGAAATTCAGGAAAAGAGGTCCTGCATGGCCGGACGACCATGCAGGACCTCTTTTTGTGTTACACTAGAAGCAGTCAATACAAAATCAGAGAAGATCCAATGAGGGAGGTTTTTATGCCGGCGCAGCAGCGCACCATTACCAGTAAGGAGCGTCAGGAAGAGAAGATTCTTCGCTTCTCTTTCCTGTGTAGTGCAGTTTTTACCATCACCGAGGTGGCGATGGCAGTTGTTTTTCATTCTTATTCCATTTTGATGGACGGAATTTTTGATGTTGCGGATCTGATTCTTCTGGGGCCTTTTCTGGTTCTGGTTCCGCTTCTGTACAAGCCGGTCACGGAGAAGCACCCTTATGGCTATTCTCAGTTTGAATCGGTTTTCCTGATTGTAAAATACGGGATTTTGCTGTTCGTCATTATATCTATGATCGGCGCGAACATTGGCGTTATTCTGGAGGGCGGCCATACGGTGGATTTTAACGGGGTCGCACTGTATGAAATGATCATCGGCTTTTTATGTCTGGCGGTCCTCCTCGTTCTGAATCACCTCTCGCGGAAGCTCAACTCGCCGACGATTGAGGCGGAGGTCTATCTGTGGAAGCAGGACACAGTGAGCAGCATGGGCGTTGCGCTTGCCTTTTTTTCTCAGCTGCTTCTGAAGAATACGCCGGCGGCCCCCGTTGTTCCGTATCTGGATTCGGTGGTCGCGATTACGATGGCCTGTGTGCTGATCCGGGAACCAATTACATCCATTCTGCATGGATTCCGGGAGCTGGTTCTGTTCGCACCGGATGAGAGTACCATGTCTACGATCCGCACAGCAGTGAAAGGTGTCATGAAGGATTATCCGTACGGATGCTCGTTTCTGGATGTGATTCAGACAGGGCGAAAGGTATGGATTGAGGTGTATGTCAGTCCCGAAGAGGTGACCGGCGTCATCAATGTTCGCCATTGGGCAGCCATCCGTGGGAAAATTCGGGAGAAGCTGCAGGGCGAATTTGAACAGATTTATGTGGAGCTGATTCCGGATATTCCGGATGCTTCTGAGGAAAATCAGTCATAAAAAAGTCCGCCGCGGCCGGAACCATTCGCAGGAAATGTCTGCGGAGCGTTCACGGTCACGGCGTTTTTTTCCATTATCGGAAACCGTATGCGTCTATGCGCTGACCTCGCCCGGGAGCGGATCGTCCACGGGATCTCTTGCATACAAGGCTTTCAGTACAATCGGGGTCGTGATGGAGCTGACGATGATCAGAAGGATGACTGCAGTGAAGTAGGTCTCATTCAGAAGGCCGATCTTCAGGCCGCGCTGCGCCACAATCAGAGCCACCTCGCCGCGCGTCATCATGCCGCAGCCGATTTTCAGTGCGTCATTGTTCGAGTAGTGAAGGAGCTTGGACATTGCGCCGCAGCCAAGAATCTTGGATGCCATGCCGACGAGGACGAAGAAGACGGAGAAGAGCAGAATGGTGGTATTCAGCTCCCGGATGTTGGTCTGCAGGCCGATGGAAGCAAAGAAAATCGGTCCGAACAGCATATAGGATTGAATATCCGTCTTACGGTTGATGTAGTTCGAATCGCTGAGTGTGCAGAGAACGACACCTGCGCAGTAAGCTCCGGTGATATCCGCAACGCCGAAGAAATGCTCGGCGATGTAGGAGAAGGAGAACGCAAGGGCAAGGGCAAGGATCGGGATGCGCTGCGTGTGCGGCCAGCGTGTATCGACCCAGCGGAAAATCCGGTTGATGATGATGCCGGCGCCGACGGCGAAGACGAAGAACAAGATTGTGTGAATGATTACGCCGAGGAAATCCGTTGTGGGATCCTTGAAGCCGATTACAACGGTCAGAACCAGAATACCGATGACATCATCGATGATGGCTGCGGAAAGAATGGTCTGTCCAACCTCGCCGCTGAGCTTGCCGAGCTCCTTCAGTGCCTGGACGGTGATACTGACGCTGGTTGCGGTCAGGATGGTGCCGATGAAGACGGCCTTATAGAATTCCTCTGTGCCGATGGAGGCAAAGCCGTAGAAGCACATATACAGAATGGCACCGCAGATCAGCGGGATGAATACACCTGCGCAGGCAATCAGAAATGCTCTTGCACCGGTTCGTTTCAAATCCTGCAGGTTTGTGCCGAGACCTGCAGAAAACATCAGAAGGATAACGCCGATTTCAGCCATGGCAGACATGAAATCGGATGTCTGAACGAGATTCAGGACGCTGGGGCCGATTAAAAGCCCTGCGATAATCTCGCCGGCGACCTGCGGTGCACGAAGCTTACGCGCCAACAGTCCGAAAAATTTAGCTGCCACAATGATAATGGCAAGCTCTCTGCAAAGTTCCAGGGAATCCATAATTACCTCCAGTCTCTCCCAAAAATTGAGAATAAAGAAAAGTCAACGGCCCATTCTTTCCACGAGAGACATCCATGAATATAATAGAAGAAACAGCCGCAAAGCCGTACCTAATCATAGCACGTTCCGCCGGGGATGCACGCTCTTTCTGTGATAGGGATCTGTAAAGGGATTGGGAACCGGGAAAATAGGCAATGCTGCCGCATTCGGCAAAATCGCCTTCGCGAATTTTGCCTCAGGGAGGTATAAGCTTGAAAGAGACAGAAATCAAAGAAATACTGCAGAAATGTATGGACCGCGCCGTTGCCGGAAATGAAATGGCGGGATGCACGTTCTGTCTGGTGCGTGATGGGGAAGAGAAAATTTATCTGGAGAGCGGCTTCGCCAATAGGGAAGAAAAAAAAACGATTGCGCGGGACAGCATTTACCGCATGTACTCCATGTCCAAACCGGTGACAGCGGCAGCTTTTCTGAAGCTTGTCGAGGATGGATGGGTGGATCTGCAGGACCCGGTTTCACGCTATCTGGAGAGTTACCGCAGGCAGAACTATATGACAGAGGAGGGGCAGCTTCGACCGGTATCTGCCGACAATCCGATGCGGATCCGCGATCTGCTGAATATGACATCAGGTCTTGCTTATCCGGATGAGGTGACAAGGCCGGGGAAAGAAACCGGCGTGATCTATGACGATGCTGTGGCGCGTCTTGGGACAGACCGCGCCATGACAACGATGGAATTCGCAGAAAGAATCGGCGAGTGCACGCTCTTATTCGCGCCAGGAACCAGCTGGAATTATGGCGTATCAGCGGATATTCTGGGCGCTGTAATTGAGAAGATCACTGGCATGACCTTTGGAGAATACCTGAAGGAGAGCATTCTGGATCCTGCTGGAATGGTGGATACGGCTTTTTATGTGCCGGAGGAGAAAAAGAGCCGGCTCGTGACGGCATACGGGAACCGCAATGATGAGCCCGGTGCGGAGCTTGTTCCGTATACCGGCAATCACCTGGCAATTCGGAATGATGGCGGTGAAAATCCGTTTGAGTCCGGCGGAGCGGGGCTGTTCTCGACACTGGATGACTACCGCAGATTTACTGGTATGCTCATGAATCATGGAAAGGCGGAGAGCGGCAGGCAGGTTCTCCGGCCCGGGACGGTACGTTTCCTGTCCTCCGGAAAGCTGAGTGCAAGGCAGCAGGCAAGATTCGACACCTGGGCCGGCCTCGCGGGACATACCTATGCCAATCTGAACCGCGTCATGGTGGATCCTGCGCAGGCGGTGACGATCGGACACAAAGGCGAGTATGGCTGGGATGGTTGGCTCGGCGTGTACTTTGACAATGATCCGGAGGCAGACCAAACGATTCTTCTGATGATGAACAAGAAGGATCACGGAACGGACCGGCTGACGAGAGAAATCCGCAACATCGTCAATTCGGAGACAGAATAAGAAGAGCTCATGACAGCAGCTCCAGCTGATGAATGTCGGCAAGAGGAATGGTGCGGATGGTACCGCCGGTCTCTTCCAATTCCAGAATGCGGGAATTCATATGAATTTTACGGACAATGCCGGAGGAGATCAGATAGTTTCCTCCGGTTTTCCGTTGGTCTGGAAGAAAAAATGTGACCTGCACGGTCTGTGAGAAGCCGCGCGCCTTAAGCTGTGAAGCCAGAAGAGAGAACGTCCGGTCCAGTTCCTCTTTCTCATCTTCCTCCAGTTCCTTGCGTGGAACCGTGCGTCTTGCGGCCTCCCGGATGGCATCCTCGTAGCCGGAAAGCGCGGCAAAGGGAGCAAACTGCGCGGCGCGGTCCTGCCTTGGCATGGGCGGATGCGTATGCGACACATGGTGGGGCAGGTGAAGAATATCTTCATAGGAATCAGTGCTCATAAACGAAGTCTCCTGTATGGACAGCCGGTGTTGGTCTGCCTGACTGCGCAGCAAGCATGGTTTTTCATGCCTTGTGACCTCCGATTTGCTCATTGCGCTCACGCGCGGTAGCGCCTTCTTCGAGATTCATGCCGCGGAGAATGGCGTTTTTTCCGTATTTCTCCTTGATGGACAGCATGGCTTCCTGAATTTTACGGTCGCGTTTCTCGAGTTCTCTTGCTTCCTTTTCCATGGCGTCGATGGAGGCATAGTCTGTGAACAGATCCATCTGCCGGAAAGCAGGGCCGGAAGCGAAACTCTCCGGAACCACCGATCCGGCGGTGAGATACAGCCGACGGATCAGGAGAGAGCGATTGATGATCCGGTCATAAAGAGCTGTCGCCGCATCCAGAATCCGACGGGAAGAGGAGGTCAGAGAAGACAGGCGCGCTGTCCCATGAGCCGGCTTCGGAACGGGCTTGCCGTAGCGATCGGAGGCGACAGGACCGCGGTAGGCTTTCCGGATGGACGGATCTGTGAGCGAGGAAGCGTCATAGCCGACGGTCAGAACGATCTGGTCCGTGACCTGATGACGGGCGGCAAGATCGAGGGCAAGCTGATCCGCCATTTCGCGGACGACAAGGCGGGCCTTGTCAGAAGGGTACGGACAGGAGAGAACCTGACCGGCACCGCTGCTGTGGGAGGAAGGATGATATGACTTGATATCGGCCATGGTGCAGGGCTCCCATCCCCAGGCATGGTCGATCAGAAGCTCGGCATTGACACCGAACATGCGGTACAGGAGCTCTTCATTATAGAAATCGGAAGAAGCACCGAGTGAGCAGCGCGCAATGTCTCCCATGGTGCAGAGTCCGGTTTCTTCGAGCTTTCGTGCATAGCCGCGGCCCACTCGCCAGAAATCCGTGAGAGGGCGATGGGACCAGAGCCTCTGGCGGTAAGACAGTTCATCCAGTTCGGCAATACGGACACCGTTTTCGTCCGGTGCGTTGTGCTTTGCTTCCACATCCATTGCCACCTTGGCGAGGTACAGGTTGGTCCCGATGCCGGCGGTTGCTGTGATGCCGGTTTTTCGCAGAACATCCAGAATCATTTTTCTTGCGAGGTCACGCGCGGAAAGATGATATGTGCGAAGATACGCGGTGGCATCCAGGAAGACCTCATCAATGGAATAGACATGGATATCCTCCGGCGCGATGTAGTGCAGGTAGATTTGGTAAATCTTCGTACTGATCTGCATGTAATGAGCCATCTGCGGCGGAGCGATGATATAGGAAAGAGAAAGCGATGGATCACTTGCAAGAAGATTCGCATCGTCGGAGCTGCCGAGGAAACGGTGGCCGGGGGCATGCAGAAGCCGTTTGGCGTTGATCTCACGAACCTTTTGTACAACCTCGAACAGACGCACGCGGCCGGGAAGACCGTAGGCCTTGAGAGAAGGCGAGACTGCAAGACAAATGGTCTTCTCAGTGCGGGAAGGATCTGCCACGACAAGGTGCGTGGTCAGGGGATCACGCTGACGTTCCATGCATTCCACGGAGGCGTAGAAGGATTTTAAATCAATGGCAATGTAAGTGCGGGAGGACATAAACGGCTTTCCGTCTGCATTTTATCTCCGGTGGGCAATGCAGATGACAAAATTCCTGCTGGTGAACAAATATCATCTGTATCATAGCAGAACATATGTTCTTATTCAACCGGAATCTTATTAAAAAGCCGTTCCTGCCAGGCTCTACGCTCTGCAGAGAGAGCTTGTAAATTGTACCGCCGAAAAGACGATGCATTTCACAGTCGAGGGAATGGTAGGGCGTTCCTCCAAAGAAGCGCAGAGAGGATGGGAAATCGGAAGGAAGAAGCAGATTCTGAGGGAACGTTTCTGGGTGCAGCAGGGGGATCATTCTTGTAATACCAACCTCAATTTATGTTACACTGTCACAGAAGCAGGTTTGGAAGGGATGAAGGGATAATATGAAGAAAAGGGTGGCTTCGATATTCATTACGGGTGCTCTTGTATCCGCAGCACTTACGGGGTGTGGAACTTCCCAGGCACCTGCCGTGACAGGAGATGCCGAGGAAGAGACGACAGCTTCCGAAGACACGGTAGAGGAAGCCGAGAAAGAGGAGGGGATGGCAGCAGCTCTTGATTATGATGGAGAGATCCGGATATGGACCGCAGACAGCGCCGTGAATTTCACAATAGAACAAATTGAGAAATTCCAGAAAGCAAATCCGGGAATTGCAAAGGCTGCTTTCACTGTAGAGGCGGTCAGTGAAAGCGATGCCGCAGACAGGATGCTTTCCAATGCCGGAGACGCCGCGGATGTTTACACCTTTACACAGGATCAGCTTCAGCGTCTTGCCGATGCGGGGGCCCTGGCGGAGCCCGCGCCGGAATATGCAGGAGCACTGGCGGATAACGACGAAGGAGCAGTCGGAGCAGCCTCTGTCGGGGCAACGCTGTACGCCTATCCTTTGACTTCTGACAACGGATATCTTATGTACTACGACAAGAGTGTAGTCACGGATCCTTCTGATCTGGACGCGATTCTTGAGGAGTGCGAGAAGGCAGGAAAGAACTTCTATATGGAGATCAATTCCGGCTGGTATCAGACGGCCTTCTTTTTTGGAACCGGATGTGAGCTTTCCTATAAGACCGGCAGCGACGGGAACTTCACCGGAGCAGATGTGGACTATGCTTCCGACAAGGGCCTGACGGCGCTCCGGGAAATGATCCATCTGAAAAGCTCTTCTTCCTTTGTAAATGGGTCTGCGGCAGGTGATGCGGAGAACATCGGTGCCATTGTGGATGGAACCTGGGATGCGGAAGTGGTCCGGGAGGCTCTGGGTGACAGCTACGCATGCGCAAAGCTTCCCTCTTTTCAGGGATCGGATGGAAATACGTACCAGATGTCCGGATTTTCCGGGTACCGGCTCCTTGGCGTGAAGCCGCAGGAGGATGAGAATAAGGAAAATGTCTGTCAGGCACTCGCGGCGTACCTCTCCGGGGAAGAGGTACAGCTTTTGCGCTATCAGGCGGTTGGCTGGGGGCCGTCCAACCGGAAGGCCCAGCAGTCGGAGGAAGTGCAGGCGGATGAGGCACTGTGTGCTCTGAACGAGCAGATGCTGAAGGATCGGCCGCAGGGGCAGTATCCCAGCGATTACTGGACGTTGGCAACCGGTCTTGGTGATGATGTCGACACAAAGACGCTGAGTGCAAAAACGAGTGATGACGACTTGATGGCTGCTCTGCAGACCTTTCAGGATACCTGCATCTCCTACGCGGAGGGAAATGAATAGAAAACACAGGAAAGATGTGACACAATAAGAATATCGGGGAATGCAAAGCGAGGGGAATCCGTCTTCGCGAAATCTTTTATGTGTTGCTGCAGACGGGCTGTGGCAGGAAAGGACATTCATTTATGGATCGAAAGTATCGGATTGGAACGGAAGAGAACAAAGCATTTCTGCAGGGGGCAAGGGAGAATCTTCTTGTGTTCGGACATGAATTTCCGTCGCCGGAGGGCGGCTCCTACTGGCTGGGAGATGATGGCACTCCGTGGAAAGAGAGGAACCGCGAGACCTGGATTACGGCGCGCATGGTGCATGTGTACAGCCTGGGAACGCTTCTGGGGCATCCGGGGAGCGAGGCTCTTGCAGATGCCGGACTCAAGGGACTTCTCGGAGAGCTGCATGACAAAGAGCATGATGGCTGGTATGCGGCAGTGACCGCAGACGGAAAGCCGCTCGGACCGAAGCAGTGCTACGCACATGCATTTGTCATTCTGGCGGCGACCAGCGGAATGCTGGCGGGAAGACCTGCCGCGAGGGAGCTTTTTGAAAAAGCAACGGCTGTTTATGACAAGTACTTCTGGAAGGAAGACCTGGGACTTTCCGTGGATACCTGGAATACGGAGTTCACTGAGCTGGATCCGTACCGCGGACTGAACGCGAACATGCACACCGTGGAGGCATTTCTGGCTGTGGCAGATGCCGCAGGCGAGGAGAAATACCGGGTGCGCGCAGGCAGGATCATTGATCACGTGATCGGCTGGGCATCGTCGAACAACTGGAGAATTCCGGAGCACTACAGCAGTGACTGGGTGGCAGATCTTGACTGCAACAAGGACAAGCCGGACGATCAGTTTAAGCCGTACGGAGCAACTCCGGGACATGGCATTGAATGGGCCAGACTGATTGTCCAGTGGGCACTGTCCACCTATCCGAAGAATGAGAACGGAGCGGTATGCGAAAAGGCTGCACCGTATCTTGAAGCGGCGGAGAAGCTCTTTAACCGCGCAGCGCTGGATGCGTGGGACTCTGACGGTGCCCCCGGCATTGTCTATACCACAGACTGGAACGGGAAACCGGTGGTTCATGACAGGATGCACTGGACACTGGCGGAGGCCATCAACACCTCCGCATCGCTTTACCAGGTAACCGGAAAGGAAATTTATGCGGACTATTACAGCTGGTTTATGAAATACCTGGATGAGAAGGTCATGGACCACGTACATGGCTCCTGGTTCCATCAGCTGGATCGCAGCAACCATGTGCTTGACACGGTATGGCCGGGAAAATCCGACCTGTATCATGCCACGCAGGCGACGCTGATCCCGCTTTATGCGGCGGATCTTTCCATTGCAAAGGCCGTAAAGGAAAACCGTAAGGCTGGAATTTAAGCTGCTGTTATGAGGACGTGTCTGAGGGGAGAAATCCTCTTGGGCACGTCTTTTTTGATGATCAGAGAAGGGAAGTGAATTATATCGAAATATCGAAAAAGGTGATTTTTTAAAACAAAGAGAGCAGATCATGAAGCTGTGAGACAATGAGCGGCCAACAGCGGAAATGGAGTGGCAAAGACTGATTTGCTTCATGCCACTCTGCGGCGGAAAAATATGATGGTAAAATGAAGCAATAAATCATATCGGCCAGGGGGAGAATTCTTTGAGAGGTACAGAACAGTGAGTGTTGGAAGCATGCTTTCTGATCTGTTGAGTCAGGCCAGTGAGTCCAAAAATTATATCATCAAGGAAACGGGCATCGACCGTTCCACTTTTTATCAGATTCTGCGCGGCAACCGCATTGCAACGGAAGATCAGCTGAAGGCAATCTGCCAGCACATTCATCTGGATTCCGCTTCTTATGAGGAACTGGTGGACTGCTACGAAAGAGAACGGGTGGATGAGAAAACGTATGAACAGCGCCAGCATGTGAAACGCTTTTTTAATTCTCTTTCGGAGGATGTGCCGGTCATCAAGAAGACGAAGGAAAGCGAGCTGATTTCTGATTTTATTGCACAGGAGACTGCAGCAGGAAATGACTGCTACCGTCTTTTTCTTCCTTCCGGCAGCAGGAGAACGACAGAGCTTTTCTGGGCGGTGGAGAACAATATCCATACGGCCGGAGGGGTTCCGGATATCCGGCAGCTTGTAGCGGAAGAGGGTGGACGCCGGTCCGGCAGCTCTTCCAATATTTATCTTCGGATGGCGGAATGGTTCTCTTATCTGAAGGACCAGATGACGCGTTTCCATGCGTATTCACTCGGTAAGACCATGACGGGGCTGAATACCATTGCCTTTCCGTATTATATCGTCGGAGAGAAGACCATGCTTCTGATCAGCTACAGTGAGAAGCAGGTCGTGATGATTCATGATCAGAGTGTGGTGAATGCATATCGGAACAACTTTGACAAGGTCCTGAAGGATGCCGTGGAGATCGCTTCCACAGATACGGATTATGTGTCGATCATGCAGTTTTTCGTCCGTCACTGGATGACCGTCGGGAGGGAGCCTGTGTATCTTCTGACACCAAGGCCCTGCCTGTGGCTGTGCTCTACGGATGAGCTGGTTGCAAAATATCTGCAAACGGACGAGTTTATTCAGTATGGCCAGATGTACCGGAATTTGAACATCCTGGAATTTACCACGCAGACAGGACTGGAGAATTTCCGGAAGGACGCAAGGGTTCAGGAAGCCGGCGTGAATCTGCAGATTGATGCCGGAGATATGCGCAGGGTCCGCAGAACGCTGAGTGAGCACCGAGATCGAATTTCGTTTGTCCTGAATGAGGACCGGGTTCATGTTCCGAAGGAATGGCAGATGTTTCTCATTGGACGGCAGGTTGCTGTCTTTGTTCCGTATGACCGGACGAACTATATGATCTGTTTTACCAGCAAGGAAATCATTGATCCTCTGGCAGACTGGTTTGAGAGCCGTGTGAGGACGCTTAACAACGATATCATCCGGAAGAAGGAAGTCTCCCGGGGGGGGGGTAACGGAAACGAGCAGAAGAAATTCGGAGAAGAAGGAACGATTAGAATTGACTAATTCCGGGGTAAAATGCGACAATCTCTCCCAGTGAGGGAGTAGCAAGCACCTGCTGCAGTAAGTCAACATACTGGTTCTGATGGAATCTGGCTTACTTTAAAATGCGAGACTCATGTGTATCTGTGAATACGGCTATGCATGGGAATAAGAAGATTTTCAGACAGGCATGGCCGAACAGGCTATGTCTGTTTTTTCTTTTGCCTGCAGTGGGAGATCTGCGGGAGCGGGGATTCTCCGGACCGGATAAAAGCAGAAGACAAGAGAAGCAGGCCGGGAGGAGATCATGAATGTTGTTTTTGTACTGAACAGTATTGCACTTGGCATCGGGCTGGCGATGGATGCATTTTCCGTGTCGATTGCGAATGGACTGAATGAGCCGCACATGGTGGGAAGGAAGATGTGCGGCATTGCCGGGACCTATGCAGGATACCAGTTTGCGATGCCAATGATCGGATGGTTCTGCGTCCATACCATTGCGGAGCAGTTTGAGGCTTTCCGGAAATTTATTCCGTGGATTGCACTGATCCTTCTGGCGTGGATCGGTGGGAAAATGTTGATGGAAGGGATCAGGAGCGTCCGGGAGAGAAAGAGCCCGGAAGAGAATGGCAAAAAGGTGGAAGCAGCTGCCTGTCTTGGCTTTGGTACGCTGATGATTCAGGGGGTTGCAACTTCGATCGATGCTCTGTCGGTCGGTTTTACCATTGCGGATTACGGGGCCTGGATGGCAACGGCCTGTTCTCTTCTGGTCGCTGTAACGACCTTTGTCATCTGCATGTCAGGGCTTCTCTTCGGGAAAAAATTCGGAGAGCGTCTGGCAGATAAGGCAACCATCTGCGGCGGCTTGATTCTGATTGCGATCGGGTTGGAAATTTTTATCAAGGGCGTGCTCTGATTCGCTATGTTGTCTGTAAAAGACACGAAGAAGGGCACTTTGCAAGGCGCGGACAGGTTCCGCGTCTTTTTTAGAAAATCTTCACAGATTGTTTATGAAAAACGGATTGTGACCAATGGTCATGTTTTGTATAATAAGGATAGCATATAGAGATCGGAAGGCTGGCAGCTGCTGAGGCGGCTGCGGACAGCCGTTCCTGTGAAACGATGCACAACGAATATCAGCATGACCAACGGAGGTAATAGCATATGTATTATTCAAGCGGAAACTATGAAGCATTTGTTCGCCCTCTGAAGCCGGAGGGTGTGGATAAGAAATCAGCATATATTGTAGGCTCCGGACTGGCTGCGCTCTCTGCGGCGTGCTTTCTGGTGCGTGATGGACAGATGAAGGGTGCCAATGTCCATGTCCTGGAGAAGGAAGACGTTCCGGGCGGTGCCTGTGATGGCCTGTACATCAACGATATCGGATATGTGATGCGAGGCGGACGTGAGATGGATAATCATTTCGAATGCATGTGGGATCTGTTCCGCTCCATTCCATCCATTGAGACGCCGGGGGTCAGTGTTTTGGATGAGTACTACTGGCTGAACAAGAAGGATCCCAACTTTTCGCTCTGCCGTGCAACCCACAAGAGAGGGCAGGATGCACATACCGACAAGAAGTTCGGCCTCTCTGACAAGGGTGCGGAAGAGATCATGAAGCTCTACCTGACACCGGATGAGGATCTGTACAATAAGAGAATCAACGAGGTCTTCGATGAAGAGGTCTTCGAGAGCAATTTCTGGATGTACTGGCGCACCATGTTTGCGTTTGAGAACTGGCATTCCGCGCTGGAGATGAAGCGCTATCTGCAGAGATACGTGCATCACATCGGCGGACTTCCGGATTTCACGGCGCTTCGCTTCACCCGCTATAACCAGTATGAATCGATGATCCTTCCGATGATCAAGTATCTGGAAGGCTTTGGCGTAAGCTTTGAATATGGCGTGAAGGTAGACAACGTCAAGTTCGACATTCAAAAGGAGAAGAAGGTAGCGACGGCCATTGAGGTGACCCGGGACGGCAAGAAGGAGTTCATCCCGCTGACCGAGAATGATCTGGTCTTCATCACCAACGGCGGCTGTGTGGAGAACGCAGCAATGGGAAGTCAGAACAAGCCAGCCCCCTTCGATGCATCGCTCCATGAAGGCGGCGGCTGGGACATGTGGCACCGCATTGCGCTGCAGGATCCGTCCTTCGGGCACCCGGAGAAGTTTGATTACGATCCGGAGCAGACGAACTGGATGAGCGCAACGGTGACGACGCTGGATGACAAGGTCATCCCGTATATCAAGAACATCTGCCACCGGGATCCCTTCAGCGGCGGTGTTGTGACAGGCGGCATTGTAACGGCCAAAGATTCGTCCTGGCTTCTGTCCTGGACCATCAACCGTCAGCCTCAGTTCAGAGATCAGCCGAAGGACCAGTGCCTGGTGTGGGTATATGCGCTGTTTTCCGATAAGCCGGGTGACTATGTGAACAAGCCGATGCGGGAGTGTACCGGTAAGGAAATCTGTGAAGAGTGGCTGTATCACCTTGGCGTCCCGATGGATGAGATCGAAGATCTGGCTGAGAACAGCTGCAACACCGTTCCGGTCATGATGCCGTATATTACCGCCTTCTTCATGCCCCGCGAGGCAGGAGACCGTCCGGATGTCGTTCCGGAGGGCGCGGTGAACTTCGCATTCCTCGGGCAGTTTGCCGAGACGCCCAGAGACACCATCTTCACAACCGAGTACTCCATCCGCACTGGCATGGAGGCAGTCTACACGCTGCTGAATATTGACCGCGGCGTGCCGGAGGTTTGGGGCAGCACCTTTGATGTACGGGATCTTCTTCACGCAACGGTAGCGCTTCGTGACGGAAGACCGTTGAATGACGGTTCGATGGGACCGGTTGTGGATGCGGCGCTGAAGGCAGCGATGCTCAAAATCCGCGGGACGGAGATTGAAAAGCTTCTGAAGGAATATCATGTCATTGAAGAGCCGGAGAAGAAGGATGTTCAGACGGTGATCAAGGATACCGTGACGGATGGTGTTCAGAAGGCAAAGGACGGCATCAATGCGGTGAAGGAGAAGCTTCCGAAGAATGCGGAAGAGGCGAAGGACCTTGTCGCAGAGAATAAGACGGCACTGGCGGCAGGAGCCGCGGTTGCCGTGGCGCTCGGAGCGATTGCACATCTGACGCACAAGAAGAAGTGATAAACGGGAAGACTTTGGAAGAGAAAGCATAAAACGGGCTGCAGCATCAGAGAGAAAAACAGATGCTGCAGCCTTTTGCTATGCGTGGTGGGGGCGTCCGGCAGTGCGTGCCCCGATGGAAGAGCTTCCTGCAGGGAAGAGGGGAGATGTCAGGTCGCTTCGATGAGCCGATAGCCGACGCCTGCATCTGTAAATATAAATTCGGGTTCCGCCGGATTTTTTTCAATTTTGCGCCGGATATTCGCCATGTTGACGCGCAGGATTTTGTTGTCGGACTTCATGTTCGGGCCCCAGATTTCCTGCATGATGGCATCGTAGGTAATGACACGGCCGGAGTACTTGGCAAGGAGGGCAACGATCCGGTATTCGTTCTGTGTCAGGTGCACATCCTTGCCGCGGATGAATACCTGGTGCTTGTTGAAATCAATGCGCAGATCGCCCGCCTGAAACTGCTCGCTTTCGGATAGAGAGCTCTGAACGACCGTGTGGGAGTGACGGAGAGCGGTCCGGATTCTTGCGAGAAGTTCGGAGGTTCCGAAGGGCTTGGTGATGTAATCATCTGCACCAAGATCGAAGGCCTGAACCTTGTCGCTCTCGTGGTCGCGCGCAGAGACTACGAGAATTGGCAGAGTGGACCAGGTGCGAATCCGGCGAATGATTTCGACACCATCCATATCAGGAAGTCCTAAGTCCAGAATCACAAGGTTCGGACACTGAGAGCCGGCAATGGTCAGCGCCTCAGAACCGGTGCGGGCGATAAAAACCTCATAATTATTGGCACGCAGGACGGCCTTCATCAGGTTGATGATGCTGTTGTCATCTTCAATGATTAAAATACTGTCGCGAATTTGCATGACGGATCTCCTTTTTGGCAAATCAGGAATTGGCGTTTTCCAGAGGAAGGGAAAACCAGACTCTTGCACCGCCCTCCGGGCGGTTTTCTGCCTGCATGGTGCCACGGTGTGCCCGGACGATGGACATGCAGACAGAAAGACCGATCTGCATATTATGATGGGAAGAGTCGGTGTCACGGGAATGAAGCGGCAGAGTCCCGTCAAACATATGCGGGAGAATCTGCGGATCAATGCCAACGCCATCATCCTCCACGGAGAAAACCGCATAGCCCGGCGTGTGAGTGACATGAATGACAATGTGTGAAATGTCTCTGCCGTGCATCACCGAGTTGTCAATCAGATTCAGAAGAACCTGCTCAATGAGAACCGGATCCATCGGAACGAGAAGAACCTCTCCTGGCACATCGACCTGAACCGGAATGGAAGGGCTGTGCTTGTGGAATTTTTGAACCGCACTGCTGACCACCTCCTCCGCAAGCTCATCGGATTTTGCAATATTGGTACTGCCGCCGCTGATGCGTGTGATGGAAAGGATATTCTCCACAATGCGGTTCAGCCACTGCGCTTCGGTCCGGATGTCGCCGGTCAGCGTTTTCTTCTGTTCATCGTCCAGACAGTCGTAATTGTCGAGAATAGCAGAGGCGGAACCGACGATGGAAGTCAGAGGAGTCCGGATATCATGGGAAACAGAGCGCAGAAGATTGGCACGCATCTGCTCCCGTTCCATCTGAAGCTTGATTTGTTCCTGCTGTTTGATCTGTGTCGTCAGTGCACTGATGATCACCGTGACCGTCAGCATCACGGCGAATGTCAGAGGATATCCTGTGATGGAGAAATTCAGACGGAAATATGGATAGGTAAACAGGCAGTTCACGCTGAACAATGCGAGAAAAGACGCTGCAATGCCATATCGATAGCCGTCGGTAAAACGTGAAATGATTACAATGGCCAGTACAAAAATAAGTGGTACATGTGTATCCGTGGAAACAAATTGATGCAGGATGGCGCAGATCACAGCAGTCAGGAAAAGAACGCCGCAGGTAATCAGAACATTCCGGCGTACCGGGCAGGAATCCTGCCAAACAGTTCCCGCTTTTGAAGGTTTCATCATGGAACAGCTTCCCTTCTCCGGCCCGGCTGTATTCTCAAGACGCCGAGAATGTCCGCATGGTCCGGCAGAAATCAGATTATCGATTCCCCGGTGCGCCTCCACTGAATCATCTTCCAGACGATATAAACGGGGAGCGTAATGACAACGTAAAGCGTTGCGCAGACACCGGAAATCACTTCAACAAGCATCATGAACAGAATCAGCAAATTCATTGTACAGTACCTCCATAAATTGAATCAGCGAGAGGATAGCACAGCGAATTGGATCCTTTCTATCATTATACCAGAGTCTTAACGGCGGCTTGGCCGGGGAGGCTGGTTTCTTAGCAGAACCATAGCAGAGCATACCGGCGGAAGGAACAGAAATCAGTGAGCCAGACTGCCGGTTCCTGCGGCTGGCCGTCTGCCGGAAGGAAACAGCAGGAGGGGCCGCTGCACAGGAAATTCGGCAGTTAGCATAAACAAACAACAATACAGAGAAAATATATCGGGCAGAATTCCATATGAAAAAGCAACAAAATATGAAAAGTGCCTAAATTTTTTCTAAATATTTTGAATCCACTTTGCCGGATTCATGCTATGATTGTATCAATTTCTATATGGATAACGAAGGATAAACCGTAAGAGATGGGTATAGCAAAACCACTGAGCCGGATCACGATCGAGGAAACACAGATCAAAGCCGACCGTAAGAAATGCCGGAAATATGATCAGTGCGGACTGGGTGAGAAGGCCGTCTACATGGGAAGCACAATGCATCCCCGGAATTATTATATTCCGTATGAAGCCATCACCAATGTGTTCAAACGGGTCGGTGCGAGCAACCCGGAGGGAAAGGGCTTTCTTGCTCCGGTTCTGTTCATTGTCGTGCGCTACGATGACGGCAGGGAACAGGAATGCTCCTTCCGCTATCTGCAGGATGCCGACAAGATGCTGGACGATCTGGAGAAGAATCATCCGGAGATACCGCTTCTGTCCCCTGAAGGTATGCGCAGGAAGAAGGAGCGGGAGGCCACCGAAGCGAGGATTCAGGCCAATGCGCTGACGAAGGAGGCGCTTCGCAGCAAAAAGCTTCTGGAGGATGCGAGATGGGAGGTACATAAACGTCCCGCTCTTTATGAGAAGCTTGCCGCCATGGCGAAGATGAAACGGCATGCGGACCTGATGAAGCCGTCCGTTCGCTATATCGCAGTGGGGCTTCTTGCGGCGGGAGTTCTTGTGACACTGGCAGGTGCCATTGTCATGAGGAGCATGAACCGGAGCATTGGTGTGGTCACTGCGCTGTTTGGAATCATGCTGGTATTCCTTGCCATCAACAGCAAAGGACTTCCCAGTAAGATGACCAATCGAAAGCTTCGGGACAGGGAGTATGAAGAAGCGCTGAATGCGATGAAGAACTCGCTGAAGCATCTTCCGGATTTTCCGATTCCATGCTGCTATGCGCATCCGTATACGTTTGACCGCATGATCCGGATCCTTCAGGAGGAGCGGGCGCAGACCGTGGAACAGGCACTGGAGGTTCTGAAGGCGGACCTGAAGTCCATGGATTCCAGCGTTGCGCTTTCCGGCGACGATTTCAAACAGGTCGTCACCATCAAGCCCATGTTTACTGTGCAGGATTATAAATAAGGCCAATATTTACGATCCTGTTTAGTAAGAATATATGTTATGAGCTGGCCACATGTACCCACAAATCACTGTGTGACCAGGAAGGAGGAGATATGGCAACATTTTTAATTGGCCTCGTAATCCTTATCGGCGGGGGACTCCTGTACGGTAAGTTCTGCGAGAACGTCTTCGGACCGGATGATCGCGAGACGCCTGCATTTGCAAAGCAGGACGGCGTTGACTACGTTCCTATGAAGACATGGAAGAACAGCTTGATCAACCTGCTGAACATCGCAGGAACCGGCCCGATCCTTGGACCTGTTCAGGGTATTCTGTTCGGACCCATTGCATTCCTTGCAATTCCGATCGGAAACGTCATCGGCGGATCCATGCATGACTACTTCAGCGGTATGATCTGCACCCGTGACGGCGG
>CALEFO010000052.1 GCA_937877165.1 uncultured Lachnospiraceae bacterium
GAGGCATCCACCTCCTGAAGATCACAGACGGAATCATTGTCCGTACGAAGGACGTGCACAAAGCTTCCCTCCGGAATCACTCCGTCGCCCGTGACATTGCCTTCCTGATCCACCAGCTGGCAGGGAATGTCCTTCAGCGCTTTCAGCGCATAGGAGGACGCCGAGAAAAAATATGGCTCATCCGAAACAGGATATCCATCCCCGTCGACGGCATAGGCGCGGTACACCGTACCGGTTCCAAGGAGATCGGTCCGCTCACCGAGATGAAAGTGTGCAGGATCCGTAAAGCCCATCTGCCAGGTGGATGACCAGTTCTCATTGTCCTCCGTCCACCAGGAAGAAAATTCCGCTGGAACCGTAAGATCCGCGGAGCGTTCCTGATCACAGGTGCCATCGGCCGCATTGACCACGTAAAGCTGCGTGTAGTCATTCTCATGCCGCGTGAACACATAGACATACCAGGATCCGTCTGCACAGATAAGATAAGCATCTGCGTCAAACGCATAATCATCCACATCCACCCTGCGGTCACCGATCTGCAGGATCACCTTCTCGTCGTAGTCCCCATTTGCCTCAGACTCCAGTGAGATCTCTTCCAAAGTCCCGTCATGATTGACATCCGCAGAAATGCTCTCCGTAAACGGAATCACGTAACCGGCATCGCTGACCTTGCGATAATACTCCGCAAACACATCCGGCTCTTCCTCAAAGCGGATCCGGACCATCGGCGCTCCCATCGCGTAAGGTCCCAGCTCATAAAGCGGGAAGTAGACATTCACTCCCTCATTGTCGATCGTCCAGGCTACGGAAGAATCCTCAAAATTCAGGGAATTCACATAAGAATCCAGATCCACCGTCAGTCCGTCAAGGATGTCCTCATTCTGCACACGGAAATCCACGGCAAGGAGCTCCCGGAAGCGCTTTTCATCCTGCAGAACATCGGAAAGTGCAAGGCTCTTCCCGGTTTGCGCATCATAATTCTGACCGACTGTCACATAGTCGCCATGTGCGCCGCCGAGATAATCGTCACTGTCCGTGCGGATGCTGACCACGCGGGAATCCGCCCGCAGCACGGTTCCTTTTGTATGAGAAGAGATCCCATTGGGAAAATCAGAAGCATCTGCAGATTTCAGGAGCTGTGCATAATCATCGGAAAGGGTTTGAATGGCCTTTTTGCCGTCTTCGGATTCACTCTTTTGCTCCTGAGCCAGAGCATCAGAAAGCTCGGGCCAGTCCCCCTGATCCTCCTCCGAAACCCGTACCGAGAACGTGCTGTATTCCAGCTCGGTCTGGTAAGTCTCCGAATTCCATCGGTTCATATCACTGGAGATCAGCGTAATGTGAATCGGCGTAACCGCTTCATCCGCACCTTGCTCGTTCTCTCCTTCCGGATCCTGCTCCGCTTCTTCTTGCTGATTGATTTCTGTATTCTCTGAAGAGTCCTTTGCATCCTCCGTCCCCGCAGCAGACGCTCCGGATTGCTCTCCATCTGCCATCGTTTCCACCGAAGAGGACACACCGGCTCCCGTTCCTGCTGTCCCGCAGCCGGAGAGAACCATGAGCAAAGCTCCCATCACACACAGCGCAGATACTCTTCTTTTTTTCATAAAATCTCCCTTCTGTTCCAATTCCCCAATCCGATTCTCTGGTTCCATCCCATAAACATCTTTGGTTCCTGCCTGTATCATGTCATGCCTTCTCCCGGATGACAACGAAATTTTCCGCTCAGATTCTTCAGAGGGAAAGTCGTTCCGAAATGTCAGCATCCAAGACATCTTCGGCAGAAAAACATCGTGTCAGGTGGAGACATTTTCCTACTGGAATAAAAACCGGATCATGTTAAGATGAAGTTCAGGAAACGTTTCCGTAAACGCTTCCTGCCGCCATCACTGACGAGACTTGGGAGCCCCAGCGGCAGGACAGCCTTCGGTTTTTCCTGGAAAACCGGTGCAATGCACCGGAGCAAGAGCAGACAACTTACAATCAAGGAGGGTGCCATGAGAGAATGGCTGAATGACGCAATTTTTTATGAGATTTATCCGCAGAGCTTCTGCGACACCAACGCAGACGGAATCGGAGATTTTCAGGGAATCATCCGGAAGCTCAATTACATTAAGGACCTTGGCTGCAATGCCATCTGGCTGAATCCATGCTTTGATTCCCCGTTTGTGGACGCGGGCTACGACATCCGGGATTACTACAAGGCGGCTCCCCGCTATGGCACCAATGAGGATCTCCGCCAGCTGTTCGCAGAGGCGCATAAGAGAGGGATGCATGTCATTCTGGATCTGGTTCCGGGGCATACCTCGGACGAATGCAAGTGGTTTCAGGAGTCCGCAAAGGCAGAGAAGAACGAATACACTGACCGCTATGTCTGGACGAACAGCGTCTGGGAAGGGTTCGATGGAGTGGATCAGATCATGGGCTCCATCCGCGGCGGCACAGAGCGCGACGGCGCCTGCGCGGCCAACTTCTTCAACGCGCAGCCCGCACTGAACTACGGCTTCGCCAATCCGGATCCGGCAAAATCCTGGCAGCAGCCGATGGATGCTGCAGGGCCGCTGGCAACCAGGGAAGCCATCAAGGATGTCATGCGCTTCTGGCTGGGCCTTGGGTGCGACGGTTTCCGCGTGGACATGGCAGGGTCTCTCGTTAAGTGTGACCCGGATCAGGAAGGAACCATCCGCCTGTGGCAGGACTTCCGCGCTTTTCTGGATGAGGAATTTCCGGAGGCAGTCATGGTTTCCGAATGGGGACAGCCGGATCGTTCTCTGCGTGCCGGCTTCCACATGGATTTCCTGCTTCACTTCGGACCTTCCCACTATCTGGATCTGTTCCGCGAAGAGCATCCTTATTTTGCAAGAGAGGGAAAGGGCGACTGCAGGACCTTCTTTGATCTGTATCTGCACAACCGTGAACTGACAAAAGGAAAGGGTGGTCTGATCTGCATTCCTTCCGGCAACCACGACATGATCCGCATGGCAAGAACGCTGGATCCGGAAGAGATGAAGCTTGCCTTCGCCTTCCTTCTCTCCATGCCGGGCGTTCCGTTCATCTATTACGGCGACGAAATCGGAGAGAAATATGTCGTGGGCCTGAATTCCGTAGAGGGCGGCTATGAGAGAACCGGTTCCCGTTCCCCGATGGCGTGGGATAATACCCCGAATGCAGGCTTTTCCTCCGCTCCGAAGGAGCTTCTCTACATCGCGCAGGATGCCTCGGTCAGAGAAATCAATGCAGCGGCAGAGGCCGGGGATCCGGATTCTCTCCTGAATGCAGTCAAAGAACTGATCGCTGTGCGCAGAGCCAATCCCGCGCTGATGGATGCCGGCGATTTCCGTCTCGTGGAGCTGGAGGATCACAGCTATCCTCTGGTGTATGAAAGAGAACAGGAAGGTCAGAAGGTTCTGGTGGTGCTCAACCCTTCCGGACAGGAGGCCGTCATGCAGACAGCTCTTCCGGAAACGGCAAAGCTCATCTATGCGCAGGGCGGCATGAAGGGCAAGAGCACCTTTGCAAGGAACGCGGACGGCAGGTGCATCGTGCCGGCAGCCAGCGCAGCCTTCTATGAAATCTGACGCCGAATCCGGAACGTCATTCCCGCTCCTGCCCGGATGATTCCGACGGACATGCCGTAATTCCGGCATGAGGTGAAAACTCCCGCTCCTAGCAGAATGATCCCGCAGGCGCGGGCAGGCTTAAAAGCACACGAATAACGTTTAATTCTATAAAATAATAGGAAAAAAGAGAGGAGACCTCCTTCCGGAGGCTTCCTCTCTTTCTCCAAATTATTATATTGATCTTATGACTTCCGTCCCTCGACCGGTCACAGCATGACCTTCGATTCCTTGAATGGTCACGCCTGTTCTTTTGTTTCAACCAGCTGCATCATGACTTGCCGGTCTTATGGTTGGAAACAACATCGAAGACAACCGCTGCCAGAAGGACCGCCCCCTTGACAACATACTGGAACTGATCCGGAAGGCCCAGGATCGACATGCCCATGTTAATAACGCCGAGGAGGATTGCGCCGACCATGATGCCCGGAACACTGCCGGATCCGCCGTATGCAGAAGCGCCGCCGATGAAGCAGGACGCAATGGCATCCATCTCGTAGGAGTTGCCCATGTTGCCGTCTACCGAACCGATTCTGGCACCGACCAGAAGTCCGGAGAGACCTGCCAGTACCGACATCAGGAAGTAGGCCCAGAAGTAAACCTTGCGGGGATCAATGCCTGAGAGCTTGGTGGCCTTCTCATTGCCGCCGACAGCATAGAAGTAACGGCCGAAGACCGTGCTGGAGGTCAGGAACGCGAACAGAAGAACCACGGCCAGAATCCACAGTACCATGACCGGGATGCCCTTGTAGCCCATCAGCTTGTAGGTGTAGGCAATGATCAGTGCGTCGAATACAACGACCTTGGCGATGGTGCTGCCCATGGAAGCGACTGCGTAGCCCTTTTTTGCCTTTTTAGCACGGCTCGTGAACATCAGAATGGTCAGAACGATGGCAACGATGATGCCGACGATCAGTGCGGAGACGCAGTGCTTGTTCTCATCCAGTCCGGGGATCTGAATGTAGGAAGTGAACAGGTTGTTGAACTTGTCATTCAAAATTGCGATGGTTTTGGAATCCAGAATCACACGTGCAATGCCTCGGAAGAGGAACATGCCTGCCAGTGTGCAGATGAACGGCGGAATGTGTACATAGCCGATCAGCCAGCCCTGCCAGATACCGATGACGCAGGAAAT
>CALEFO010000053.1 GCA_937877165.1 uncultured Lachnospiraceae bacterium
TGGACGCCAGTCCAACACCGAGGATTTTCGAAGAAAATTCGAGGTGGGCTGTCCGATATATTCAATGGAATTCCATTGGACGCCAGTCCAACACCGAGGATTTTCGAAGAAAATTCGAGGTGGGCTGTCCGGTTATTTCTATATAACGAGGGGAACATCATGGCTTTTTCATCAAACAGTTACCAGCAGCTCGGCTTTGCCGACAGAACGCTTTCACTGAACGACCGGGAACAGAAGCGGATAGAGAAATCCTGGGCAGGACGCTTTGCGGAGGAGATTTTTCCGAGAATTGACGAGAAAATTTTTCTGCCGCTGTATTCCAGTCTTTCCACGAAGCCGAGCGGCCCGGTCAATGTCATTGTGGGGGCACTGATTCTGGAGGAGATGTTCGAGCTGTCCGACACGCAGATCGTGGAGAACTGCATTTTCGATGTCCGTTATCAGACTGCGCTTCACACCACCAGTGCTCTTGTGCAGCCGGTTTCGGAGAGAACGCTGCAGCGCTTCCGCAGAAAGCTTTCTGACTATGCATCCGAAAGAAACGAAAATCTTCTTCACCTTTGCATGGAGAATTTCCGCAGTGAGCTGGATGCACTGATTGGGGAGGAGCTCCCGGACTGCCGGAAGGACAGCCTGGAGATCGAAAGGGGAATTCTTCGGGAGAAGAGAGGAACTTCTTTTGAGGAATCCATTCTCTCGGATCCGGAGCAGTTTAAGATTGGCGTCCTGCCGGCTCACTCGGATCATGTCTGCTATGCTTCGGCAGCGGAGATGGAGAAGGGAGTAACCTCGCTTCGAAGCTCCCTGAATGGTCTGTGGTATTTTTCTTATGCACGAAATCCGCAGTCTGCGATCCGCGGCTTTGAGAAGCTGAGCTATGACTGCAGAAGCTGGGAGGAGATCCGCGTTCCTGCTCACATGCAGATGGAAGGCTATGACGCGCCGGCCTACGTCAACACGCAGTACCCCTGGGACGGAAGAGAAGCACTGAAGCCGGGGGAGATTCCGACGCAGTTCAATCCGGTCGGGAGCTACGTGAAGTATTTCCGGGTGCCGGAGACCATGCGGGGGAAGCAGATCCGTATTTCCTTCCAGGGTGTGGAGAGCGGCTATGCACTGTGGCTGAACGGGAGCTTTATCGGCTACAGCGAGGATACCTTCACGCCGTCGGAGTTTGATCTGACACCGTATCTTTGCGAGGGAGAGAATAAGCTTGCGGTTCGTGTCTTCAAGTGGACGAGCTCGAGCTGGCTGGAGGATCAGGATTTTTACCGGTTCAGCGGCATTTTCCGGGACGTATACCTGACTGCAGTGCCGAAGGTTCACGCCAAGGATCTGAAAATCCGGACGCTTCTCGATGAGTCCTGCACGCAGGCAAGCCTTGTGCTGAAGCTGCAGCTTGAGGGGCCGGAAGAGAACGCACAGGAGGAAAAGCATATTTACGGCTACACGGAGTACCGTCTGGAGAAGGACGGGAGAATTGTCCTTTCCGGTGAGACAGATAACGAGAAGGAAAACGAGATCACGGAAAAGGTCGCGTCACCGGCACTCTGGTCGGCGGAGGACCCGCAGCTGTATGATCTGTATCTGGTTCTGCACGCGAAATCCGGGGAGGCAGTGGAATACATTCATGAGAAGGTCGGCTTCCGGCGCTTTGAGCTGAAGAACGGCCTGATGTGCCTCAACGGGAAACGGATTGTGTTCAAGGGCGTCAACCGGCATGAATTCTCCTGTGACAGCGGACGCGCCGGAATGAGCGAGGAGGAGATGCGCCGGGACCTTGCGATCATGAAGCGCAATAACATCAACGCCATCCGCACCAGCCATTATCCGGACGATACGAAGCTGTACCGCCTCTGCGATGAGTACGGGCTGTACCTGATCGCGGAGAATAACATGGAAACCCACGGAACCTGGGCGGCAAGAGAACGCTCCGGTGAGGAGAACATTCTTCCGGGAGATCACAGAGAATGGGAGCCGGTTCTTCTGGACCGCGTGAATTCCTGCTATCAAAGGGACAAGAACCATCCGGCAATTCTGATCTGGTCCTGCGGAAACGAGTCGTTTGGCGGGAGTGTCATTTATGAGATGTCGCGCAGATTCCATCAGCTGGATCCGGACCGCCTGGTGCACTACGAGGGTGTTTTCTGGGATCGCCGGTACAATGCGACCTCCGATATCGAAAGTCAGATGTACACTCCGGCGGAGAAGATCCGGGAGTTCCTGAAGGAACATCCGGACAAGCCGTTTATCTGTTGTGAATACACGCACTCCATGGGCAATTCCAATGGAGGCATGTTCAAATACACGGAGCTTTCCGAGACGGAGCCGCGCTATCAGGGCGGCTTTATCTGGGATTTTGCGGATCAGTCTCTTCGGAAGAGAGACCGTTTTGGAAAAGAGTACCAGGCCTACGGCGGGGACTGTCTGGAGCGGCCGACGGACTACAGCTTCTCCGGAAACGGCATTGTAGCGGCTGACCGGCTGGAATATCCCAAGCTTCAGGAAGTGAAGTTCCTGTATCAGAACATTTCGGTCCGGTTTGGGGAAAAGGCGTTCACGGTCATCAACCGGAATCTGGAGGTATCGACGGACCGCTTCATCTGCGTCGTGCTCCTTGAAAAGGAAGGAAGGCTCCTGGAGGAGAAGGAGGTGGAAACGTTGGTACCGCCTCTGGAAGAGAGGGAATATCCTCTTCCCTTCCGGATTCCGGAAGAAGAGGGAGAATACGCACTGACGGTCTCCTTCCGCCAAAGAGCGAAGACGCTGTGGGCGGATGCGGGCTACGAGGTTGCCTTTGGGCAGCAGGTGATCCGGATCGCGAAAGGTGCGGCGGAGGATACAAAGGATGTGCTTTTTTCCGGGGCGAATTCCGAAGAAGCCGGGAAGTGCCGCGGCAAAGAGCCGGCGAGACTTCCTGAGCTGATCCGCGGGACTTTTAACGTTGGCGTGAGAGGAACGGACTACGATGCACTGTTTTCTTATATCAATAAAATGGGCCTGAAGTCCTACCGGTATGGAGGAAAGGAGCTCATAGACCTTCCGCCGAGGCCCAATTTCTGGAGAGCGCCGACGGACAACGACAAGGGCAACAACATGCCGGGCAGGTACGGAATCTGGAAGCTGGCAAGCCGGTATGCGTCGGACTTTCCTGCAGAAGGGGCCGGAACCCTTTCTGCGGAAGAGCTTTCCCAGTATCCGAGAGTCCGGAAGGAAGGGGAGGTCTATGCGGTCACGCAGCGGCTTTTCCTTCCGACCGTTCCGGAGACGGAGCTTCTTGTGAAGACAAAGTTTCATCTGGACGGGACCGTGGATTTTGTCATGGACTATGATCCCCAGGGAGAGCTTCCTCCGATGCCGGAATTCGGCATGCTCTTTACGATGGATGCCGACTATGACCAGGTGACCTGGTACGGGGACGGACCGGAGGAGACCTACTGTGACCGGAGAAAGGGAGCCAAGCTTGGCATCTACTCTGGGAGCGTCATGGATCAGATGACGCGCTACCTTGTTCCGCAGGAGTGCGGCAACAAGACGGGTGTTCGCTGGGCGAAGGTGACGGATCGGCGGGGAAGAGGCCTTCTCTTTTCTGTCCCGGAGGGCATGACGATGAATTTCTCGGCACTCCCATGGACGCCGGATGAGATCGAGAACGCCGCTCACCACACGGAGCTCCCGCCGGTGCATCACACGACAGTCCGCTGCTCTCTCATGCAGATGGGCGTTGCAGGAGACGACAGCTGGGGCGCACGGACGCACGAGGAATTTCTGCTTTCGAACAGGAAGCATCTTCACTTTGAGGTCTCCATGCGGGGGATCTGAGCGATTCGGCAAAACCGCCTTTGCTCAGGAAGGTATCAGTTTGAATGTGATCGCCGATGCGATCGCATTCAAACACGAATTGGTGCCGCCAAGCGGCCCAACTTCGATGATCCCATCGGAGAAAGCCCATTCGGGCATTTCTCCTCGGGGTGCCGCAAAAAAACGCGGCACAGAAAGGTATCAATGAAAGACCTTGACACGATTCTCACAGGATGCTATTCTATCCTGCGAAAGATCGCGAAAAGGTCTTTTTTTTATGCGTAAAAGCCGAGAGGGCCAAGCGCAGTCACCGGGAGGCGGAAATTCGAGAAACCGCCGATTACCGGAGTATAGTTCATCATTTGGAGGTTAAAGACTATGCGTACAAGAATTACCCTGGCATGCACCGAATGCAAGCGCCGCAACTATAACACGACCAAGGATAAGAAGACTCATCCGGATCGTATGGAAATCAAGAAGTACTGCAGATTCTGCAGAAAGCACACCGTGCACAAAGAGACGAAGTAATCCGGCTGTTCTTTGGAGGATCGCATGAGCAAAGACAATACGAAAGCCAAAGAGTCCAGAGCAGCCGGCTTTTTCAAGGGCGTGAAGGCCGAGTTCCGCAAGATCATCTGGCCGGACCGTGATACGCTGCTGAAGCAGCTGGCCGCAGTTCTGGTTGTCACCGTTCTGCTCGGCGCAGTGATTGCACTGATTGACTTTGGGTTCCAGAATCTGATCGATCTTCTGACGGGAATTACCATCGGAGGATGATTTCTCCCTGACAGTTCTTGTGGAAGGTGTTTTGGATCAGAAGAGGTAAATCAATGGCAGATAAGAAAGAAACGAAAGTCCGTGTCAGGGCCGGCGTTCTTCCGGAAGTCCGCGAGATCAGAAGACCGGATTTCACGAAGAAGGCGGCTGACATCGAGAAGGCAGAAGCAGAGCGCGTTCTGAATCAGGGCGATGCGGCTTCTGACGAGGCACAGGCAGCGGCGGTTGCACAGTCTCTCGAGGCTCAGGAAGAGGGCAGTGTCGACGGCGAGCAGCTGGATGAGAGTGCCATCAGCGATGTGGCAAGATGGTATGTGGCACACACCTATTCGGGCTATGAGAACAAGGTGAAGGAAGGTCTGGAGAAGACGGTGGAGAACCGCCATCTGGAAGATCAGATCTTTGAAGTCACCGTTCCCATGCAGGATGTGTACGAGCTCAAGAACGGCGCGAAGAAGCTGACCCAGAAGAAGCTTTTCCCGGGCTATGTTCTGGTCAGGATGATCATGAACGACGAGACCTGGTACGTTGTCCGCAACACCAGAGGTGTGACGGGCTTTGTTGGACCGGGATCCAAGCCGGTTCCGCTTTCCGAGGCCGAGATGAAGAATCTGGGCATTCATACGGCGGACATGAAGGTGGACTTCGCAGAGGGCGACAGCGTGGCAGTCATCGCCGGCGTCTGGAAGGATACCCTGGGCGTGGTTTCCAAGCTCGATTACAGCAAGCAGATTGCAACCATCAGTGTGGAGCTCTTTGGAAGAGAGACGCCGGTTGAGATCAGCTTTGCAGAACTTCGCAAGACGAACTGACGGAAAAACAGTTCCTTTGTATTTCCGGCCGCCGGAGACGGCAGCGGTTCGCAAAGAGGGCGTCGGTGCCCTCGCTTGAATCATTTGGACAAGACAGGTATAATGCCTGATTGTTGCCGCGTGGCAGTTGTATGCGGCGAATAGCCGGAATCATCCGGCACCGTAATGTGCGGGAGCAGGAGCCACCTGCGATGACCGCAAAGGAGGAAAAACACATGGCTAAGAAAGTAGAAGGTTACATCAAATTACAGATCCAGGCCGGCAAAGCAACCCCTGCACCGCCCGTCGGACCTGCACTCGGACAGCATGGTGTCAATATCGTTGAGTTCACCAAGCAGTTCAACGCAAAGACAGCAGATATGGGTGACACCGTCATCCCTGTTATCATTACTGTTTACGCAGACAGATCTTTCAGCTTCATCACCAAGACCCCTCCGGCAGCTGTTCTTCTGAAGAAGGCAGCCGGCATCCAGAAGGCATCCGGTGAGCCGAACAAGACCAAGGTTGCATCTGTTACCAAGGCACAGGTCGAGGAGATTGCCAAGACCAAGATGCCCGATCTGAACGCAGCTTCCCTTGAGGCAGCAGCTAGCATGATCGCAGGAACTGCCCGCAGCATGGGCATCACCGTTACAGACTGACAGATCAGAATTGGAGGTTAAATCATGAAGCACGGAAAGAAATATGTTGAGGCCGCTAAACTGATCGACAAGTCCAAGGTTTACGAGGCTGAAGAGGCAGTTGCACTGGTAAAGAAGAGCGCATCTGCAAAATTTGATGAGACAGTTGAACTGCACATCCGCACGGGCTGTGATTCCCGTCACGCTGATCAGCAGATCCGCGGCGCGGTTGTTCTTCCTGCAGGAACCGGCAAGAAGGTTCGCGTACTGGTATTCGCGAAGGGTGCCAAGGCAGATGAGGCCACTGCGGCAGGAGCAGATTTCGTCGGCGGTGAGGAACTCATCCCGAAGATCCAGAAGGAAGGCTGGCTTGACTTCGACGTCGTTGTTGCAACTCCCGATATGATGAGCGTTGTAGGACGTCTTGGTAAGGTTCTCGGACCGAAGGGCCTGATGCCGAACCCGAAGGCTGGTACCGTAACGATGGATGTCACCAAGGCCATCGCTGATATCAAAGCCGGTAAGGTTGAGTACAGACTGGACAAGGCGAACATCATTCACGTTACTCTCGGAAAGGCATCCTTCACCGAGGAGCAGCTCATGGAGAACTTCAACGCTCTCATGTCTGCCATCGAGAAGGCAAAGCCGTCATCCGTAAAGGGCCAGTATCTGAAGAGCATCTCCATTGCAACCACGATGGGCCCTGGCGTGAAGATCATTGCGAACAGATATTGATCGGATCCAACACCGATCGCTGCCGGTGAACGGAATCGGATAGCGGGCAGGAGAAATGAAAACAGATTTCTTCTTGACGCCGATATCTTGTTCTGTTATAGTAGCGAATGGTTCAGACAGAACCGGCCGAAGACAGCAGGTGCCGAAAGGCGTAATGCACAGCAGCCTGCCGAGGATGATGAAGTGAAATTCAGCTCCCTCTGTCATGCGGCAGAGGGAGTTTTCATTGATCTCCCTTGATCGGCAACAAGAATCTATAAGGAGGTAAGAAATGGCAAAGATCGAAGAGAAAAAGCCTGTCGTACAGGAAATTTCCGAGAAGATCGAAGGCGCTGCATCTGTAGTGCTGGTAGATCACAGAGGACTTACGGTTGCGCAGGATACTGAGCTCCGCAAGCAGCTCCGCGAGGCTGGCGTTCAGTACAAGGTCTACAAGAACACCATGATGCGTTTCGCATTCAAGGGAACGGACTTTGAGCAGCTGGACCAGTATCTTGACGGACCCAGTGCAGCAGCAATCTCCAAGGATGACGCAACAGCACCCGCAAGAATTCTTTATCAGTTTGCTGCGAAGGCAGACAAGCTTGAAATCAAGGGTGGCGTTGTAGAGGGCAAGGTCTATGACAAGGATGCTCTGGAAGAGATTTCCAAGATCCCTTCAAGAGAAGAGCTCCTCTCCAAGTTCCTTGGAAGCATCCAGTCTCCCATCACCAACTTCGCACGCGTTATCAAGCAGATCGCGGAGAAGAAGGAAGAGGGCGGCGAGGCAGCACCTGCAGCCGAAGCAGCTCCCGCAGCAGAAGCTGCAGCTCCGGCAGAAGCAGCTCCCGAAGCATAATTGCTCCTTTCATAAGAAAGAGCAGGGCGGCATAGCGCCGCACAATTTCACTATAATTATAGGAGGTCATTTAAGATGGCAAAGTTATCTACCGCTGAAATCATTGATGCGATCAAAGAGTTATCCGTACTTGAGCTGAACGATCTCGTAAAGGCTTGCGAGGAAGAGTTCGGTGTATCCGCAGCAGCAGGCGTTGTTGTAGCAGCAGCAGGCGCTGGCGCAGCAGCTGAGGAAGAGAAGACTGAGTTCGATGTTGAGCTGACTGAGGTTGGCCCGAACAAGATCAAGGTTATCAAGGTTATCCGTGAGATTACCGGCCTTGGCCTGAAGGAGTCCAAGGATCTTGTTGAGGCAGCTCCGAAGGTTGTTAAGGAGGCAGCTCCGAAGGCAGAGGCTGACGACATCAAGGCTAAGCTCGAGGCTGAGGGCGCTAAGGTTACTCTTAAGTAATTTTACTGCACAGCTGATACAGATTTTTACCCGTCACCGGTTTTCCGGTGGCGGGTTTTTTTATAATTGTTCTGAAAAGTTATCGAAATCTTCAAAATATCTTGACTCCACTGAAAACTTGCTATAACATATTATGCGCTATGTTCTGCAATTATGCCCTACTTTGCTCTCCTTAAGGATTAAGTTCCGGAAGAGAAAGCGGGATAAGGCACAATATGGTGGTACCTGTACACACAGCATACGAACGCCGTGGGTCCCGTAAAGGATTTGAGCCGCCTGCAGTTTTCACATCTTCAGCGATTCTTCTTTTCCCGGACACCTGCGTTCGACAGAACGAGGTAAATGAATGAGCAATAAGATCAGGCTTCATCCCGCTGGCAGCGGCCAAAGCATGCGCATGAGCTATTTCCGCCAGAAGGAAGTACTGGAGATGCCGAACCTCATTGAGGTGCAGAAATCATCCTACCAGTGGTTCCTGGATCAGGGTCTTCAGGAAGTGTTTGATGATATTTCTCCGATTGAGGACTACAGCGGACATCTTTCTCTCTCCTTTGTGGGGTATCGTCTCTGCGAGGATGAGATTAAATATTCCATTGCAAAATGCAGGGAAAGAGACGCAACCTATGCGGCACCTCTTCGTGCCCGCGTCCGCCTGTACGATAAGGAGAACAAGAAGGAAGTCAAGGAGCAGGAAATCTTCATGGGTGATCTGCCCCTGATGACCCGGACGGGAACCTTCGTCATCAACGGCGCGGAGCGAGTCATCGTATCCCAGCTGGTTCGTTCTCCCGGCATCTACTACGGCATTGACAAGGATAAATACGGCAAGGAGCTGTATTCCTGCACGGTTATCCCGAACCGCGGCGCTTGGCTGGAGTATGAGACCGATTCCAATGATATTTTCTATGTCCGCGTAGACCGCACCAGAAAGGTTCCGGTCACGGTTCTCATCCGCGCCCTGGGTGTCGGAACCGATGAGGAAATTCTGGATATGTTCGGCGACGAGCCGAAGCTTCGCGGCAGCTTTACCAAGGACCCTGCTCACTCCTATGAGGAAGGTCTTCTTGAGCTGTACAAGAAGATCCGCCCCGGTGAGCCGCTCTCCGTGGAGAGTGCAGACAGCCTGATCAACGCGATGTTCTTCGATCCCAGAAGATATGATCTCGCTAAGGTTGGCCGCTACAAGTTCAACAAGAAGCTTGCGCTGCGCAACCGCATCACGGGTCACATTCTGGCGGAGGATGTGGTCGATGAGGCGAACGGAGATGTACTCGGAAGTGCAGGAGATACCGTTACCCGCGAGATGGCAGATGAAATCCAGAACGCGGCGATCCCGTATGTCTGGATTCAGACGGATACCAGAGACCGCGTGAAGGTTCTCTCCAACCTGATGGTGGACATCACGCATTTTGTTGACTGCGATCCGGAGGAGCTTGGAATTACCGAGCAGGTTTACTATCCCGCTCTTCGCGAGATTCTTCTGCAGTATCAGGACAATGAGGATCCGGAAGCCCTTGCAGAGGCTCTTCGCAAGAGCGTGCGTGAGCTGATTCCGAAGCACATCACCAAGGAAGATATTCTGGCTTCCATCAATTACAACATGCATCTGGAGTACGGCATCGGCACGGATGACGACATCGACCACCTGGGCAATCGCCGTATCCGCAGCGTCGGAGAGCTCCTGCAGAACCAGTACCGCATCGGTCTGTCGAGACTCGAGCGCGTGGTTCGCGAGAGAATGACTACACATGATGCATCCGAGGAGATCTCTCCTCAGGCTCTGATCAACATCAAGCCGGTGCAGGCTGCCGTAAAGGAATTCTTCGGATCCTCCCAGCTGTCCCAGTTCATGGATCAGAACAACCCGCTGTCCGAGATCACGCACAAGAGACGTCTTTCTGCACTGGGCCCCGGCGGTCTGTCAAGAGACCGTGCAGGATTCGAGGTACGAGATGTCCACTATACGCACTACGGACGCATGTGCCCCATCGAGACACCTGAAGGACCGAACATTGGTCTGATCAACTCTCTGGCATCCTTTGCAAAGATCAACCAGTACGGCTTTATTGAGGCTCCGTACCGCAAGATTGACCAGGATGATCCGAAGGGACCGCGCGTCACCAACGAAGTTGTCTATATGACGGCGGACGAAGAGGATAACTACCATGTAGCACAGGCGAGCACCGTGCTGGATGAGAATGGCTACATCGTAGACAACTATGCATCCGGACGTTACCGCACGGAGACCTCTTCCTATCCGAGAACCTTGTTCCAGTACATGGACGTGTCTCCCCGGATGGTATTCTCGGTGGCAACCTCGCTCGTTCCGTTCCTGCAGAACGACGACGCAAACCGTGCGCTGATGGGCTCCAACATGCAGCGTCAGGGTGTGCCGCTCATTACAACCGAGGCTCCTGTTGTCGGAACCGGCATGGAAGAGAAGGCAGCAAGAGACTCCGGCGTCTGCGTTATTGCGGAGAAGCCAGGCACGGCTGTTTTCGTGGACGCAACGAAGATTTCGGTAAAATACGACGATGGAACCTCGGAAGACATTGAACTGATCAAGCACCTTCGTTCCAACCAGTCGAACTGCTATAACCAGAAGCCGGTTGTCAACACAGGCGATCACTTCGAAGAGGGAGCCATCCTTGCGGACGGTGCTTCCACCCAGAACGGTGTGCTGGCACTCGGCAAGAACCCGCTGATCGGATTCATGTGCTGGGAAGGCTACAACTACGAGGATGCCGTTCTTCTTTCCGAGAGACTGGTCAAGGACGATGTCTATACTTCGATTCACATTGAGGAGTATGAGGCGGAGGCCCGCGATACGAAGCTCGGACCGGAAGAAATCACCCGTGATGTTCCGGGTGTGGGTGAGGACGCTCTGAAGGATCTGGATGAGAACGGCGTGATCCGGATCGGCGCAGAGGTTCGTGCCGGTGATATCCTGGTCGGAAAAGTCACTCCGAAGGGAGAGACGGAGCTGACCGCAGAGGAAAGACTTCTTCGCGCTATCTTCGGCGAGAAGGCAAGAGAGGTCCGCGATACATCCCTGAAGGTTCCGCACGGTGAGTACGGAATCATTGTGGACACCAAGATTTTCACCAGAGAGAACGGCGATGAGCTCGCTCCCGGTGTGAACAAGGCAGTCCGCATCTATATCGCCCAGAAGAGAAAGATCTCGGTCGGCGACAAGATGGCAGGCCGTCACGGAAACAAGGGTGTCGTTTCCAGA
>CALEFO010000054.1 GCA_937877165.1 uncultured Lachnospiraceae bacterium
AGATAGGCTTCTGCCGAACGGGAATAGCCGGCGAGAATGACGTGCTTTAAATTGTTGCCTCTCCTGCGGATGAAATACAAGAACTTGCGCACCATCATCCGGTACAGGAAGGTCAACGCCGTATTGATGACATAGAACAGAAGGATCAGGGTTCTTGAGAAATCCACCATGCCATCCACACTCGTGGAGAGCATGAAAAAGCTGATCATCACCAGACCGATCCCGACGGTATTCGCCTTGACAATGCCCGCCACCTCCGTGCGGATCCGGGACGAGCGCTTGGATGAGTACAGATTGTAAATACCGTACAGCACGAGATATCCGGGTACAATAAAATACAGAGTCCTGAAGTAGGTCTCTGCGGAAAGTGCAGTGACGCCGGGTGTGGATTCTGCGAGCGGCGTCAGGAACTTGATGGCCCAGGCGAGCAGAAAGCTCACCACCACCACCAGTCCGTCCAGCACAATGTGCATGCGGTTAAAAAAGATCTGATTGTCTTTAATCATGTTATCCGGTCACACGCTCCCTCCAGCTGAAAGAGCATGTCTGATTTCTTCGGAAAAATGCGGATCAGCCCGGCTTTCCGAAATCTGTATCCAAATTTCACCAGGCTCACGGGGCGGAGCGTCTGCGCAGCAGTCCCGCAAGGAGCTGCCCCTGAATGGAAAAATAATTCAGAAGATGACGCCATTCGAATGGAATCTTCCTCCCCAGGTAGAAAGGAAGGATCTCCATCAGCTTCTCATCCTGCTCCGGAAGTCCAGCCTCCTGTGGAATCGGGCACTTCTTATACGGGATGTCATATTTCTTCAACACCGTGTACTCCGCCGCGGACGCTTTCAGAAATTCTCCGCGCCGGATGCCGTCCCGGTAGGCTTCTCCCAGTCCCTTTTTGTCAAAATACACCTGCTTGACCGCCGTTCCAAGCATCCAGAACGGAGCATTCAGCCAGTACTGGAGAAACGGCATATTCTTGTACAAAAGAAGGGCGTTGTTGCCCGCTGTCATGATTTCCTTGAATGCACTGTATTTGCCGCCTGACGTAGCACTTCCTGCATGATAAACAACGGCCCTTGGCTCCAGAAAGCTCCGATGCCCGAAGATCTGTGCCCGCCAGCCGATATCGAGATCCTCCAGATAGCAGTAGTGTCTCTCATCAAACCAGCCGATTTCATCAAACACACTCATGCGGTAGAGAGCCGCTCCGGCGCAGGCTGCAAAAAGAGGCCCTGCCTTCGCTCTCTTTTGCGGTGCATTCTTGTGTTTTGCAAAAGCCCAGCCGAACGCACTGTACAGATCTCCGTCATCATCAATGCGCTCCGGGTCTCTCATGGAGAGCATCAGCGCCTGCACAGCAAAACAGGATGGCCGTTCTTCCATGGCAGAAAGGAGCCTTGCCAGGCACTCCCTGTCCATGCGGGTATCATTATTCAGAAGCATTGCATACGGCGTCTTCACAAGGTGAAGCCCCGCATTCACCGCATGGCAGAATCCGGTATTGGCCTTCAGCTTCAGAAGAACCACCTCCGGATAATTCTCTTCTACCATCCTGCAGGAGCCGTCCAAAGAGCCGTTGTCCACCACAATGATCTGCGGGATGAGACTTCCCGACCGGATGGAATCCAGGCATTCCTTCAAATAACCGGCTCCATTATAGTTCGGAATGACGACCGATATCAAATCAAAACGATTTCTGTTCATAAACTCTTGTCATCTCCGGATCCCAGACAACAAGATACCCCTGCTGCCTGACCTGACGGCAGAATTCCAGACTCATTGCCTTCAAATCATCCGCACGCTTCATTACATGACCTTCGTAGGAGGCATTAAACACTGCCTGGTAGAGTGGACGCAGCTCATCCCGGATCTCCATGCAGCGAACATCCACCGCCGGCGCGTCCTGCATCGTATCCGCGCGGTGCATAGGTCCGCTCTCCATCTCATGCATGCCTGCAAACTCCACCCGGCCGCTCTCATCCATCATGCCGCCGATGATGCGGCGGCGTTTGTTCAGAAGCTTTCCTCCCACAACACCGACCTCCGGCCGCTGCGTGAAGATGTCCGGCCGGTAATTGACACGGAAAAAGCCGTTGTGTCTCGACTCCGTCACCTCCGCATCGATTCTGCAGGTGCGGAAATATTCCTTCAGAGCAGCCCTTCCCGCCTCATAGGCATAGTTCTTGCTCCCAGGATTTCCCGCCGTGGACGCCGGATGCGTTCTCCAATGATACAGGATCTTCGGAATGTGTACAATCCCGGACCATGGTGCGCGCAGAAGAAGATCATAATCCTGAGCTCCATCATATTCCGGCCTGAGCCGAAGAGCCAGGAACAGTTCCTTTTTCATGACCAGCAGATGGCAGATATAATTGTTGCTCAGGAAATAATCCGGATTGAAATCCGGCTTTCGATTCGGCTCAAAGAAGCTCCTGACCGCAGAATCGCACTTGTCCTCATCGGAGTAAATGATCTCTGCATGCGTCCTTTCGATCTTATGCGTCACTTCAAAGACCGCATCCTCCGTCAGAAGATCGTCATAGTCAAGCAGCGCGATATAATCCCCGGAAGCCATTGCCGCGGCTGCGTTTGTATTTCGCGAAATGCCGCCATTTTCCTTCAGCTCGCCGTAGTGAATTCTGTCATCGTGAAACGACGCCGCGATGTTGGCCGCTGCCTCCGTTCCTCCGCCGTCCGCGAGAATCACTTCCCAGTTTCCGTAGGTCTGCCTTTCCACCGATTCCAGCATTTCCCGGAGAAACCTGGGATCCGGACGGTACAGGGGGACCAGAAAGCTGATCTTCGGAAGCGTTTCCCCTTCCTTCACTCTCTTTTCCCACTGACCTCTCTGCTCATTAAGACGCCCCAAGGCCGGTGCCTCATACGTATATGAGGTACCGACCTTGTCGTGAATCCGTTCCGCCGCGGCATACCAGGTGTCGCGCAGTCCGTTCCTGCGTGCATATTTGATTGTTTTATTCAGATCTATCCAGAATGCCATTCACTGTACCTGCGAAAGCTCCCGCATCTCTTAGATATTTGCCTTCACCGCCTCCGTCAGCTCTTGTACCTTGGCATCGGCATCGGTAAGGCTGCTGCCCTTTACGCCCATGTAAAACTTGATCTTCGGTTCGGTTCCAGAAGGTCTTGCGCAGCACCATGCGTCCTGATCCAGTGCGAAGTACAGAACATTCGACTTCGGAAGGCCGGTGGATCCTTCCCTTCCGCTTGCAAGCTCCAGAGTCTTCCCTGTCTCGTAATCGCGGAACTCCTCTACCTTCCAGCTGCCGAAGGTCTTCGGAGGATTCTTGCGGAGCTTCTCCATCAGAGCCTCGATCTGCGCAGCTCCGTCCATGCCCTTCATCGTGATGGCATACTGAGTTTCCTTATAGAAGCCATACTCCTCATAGATCTTCTGCATCTGATCCCAGAGCGTCAGTCCCTGCTTCTTGTAAAAAGCAGCGGCCTCGCACAGCATCATCACGGCAACCGGTGCATCCTTGTCGCGGGAGTGTGTTCCCGCAAGGCACCCATAGGATTCCTCCAGCCCGAAGACATAATTGTAGGAATGCTCCTCTTCAAAGAGCTTGATCTGCTCGCCGATGTACTTGAAGCCGGTCAGGCACTCCACATAATGGCAGCTATATTTCTCTGCGATGGCTTTTGCCAGATTGGTGGTCACGATGGTGGTCACAAAGGCCGGCTTCTCGGGCATTGTGTGCGTCAGCGTCCTCTCACGAAGAATATACTCGCCGATCAGCATACCGGACATATTGCCCGTAAAGCCGATGTACTCTCCCGTCTTTACATCCTTGGCGTAAATACCGAGACGGTCTGCGTCCGGGTCGGTCGCAAGAACAATGTCTGCGTCCTTTTCCTTCGCCAGCTTCAGAGCCAGCGTAAAGGCCTTGGGATCCTCTGGGTTCGGATATTCCAGCGTTGTGAAATCCGGATCAGGGTCTTTCTGCTCCGGAACCACATAGACATGCTTGAAGCCGAGCTCTTCCAGAACTCTTGTCACGGGAACCAGGCCTGCCCCGTGGAACGGCGTATAAACAATGCGGATATCATCCGCCATCTCTTTGATGACTTCCGGATGAATAATCTGCTTCTTCAGTGCCTCCATGTAGGCGTCATCAATTTCCCTACCGAAATAAACAAGGAGTCCCTTCTCCTTCGCCTCTTCCTCCGGCATGGTTTTTACTTCATCATAGCTGACGACAGCATTGACATCGGCGATGATTCCGGTATCATGCGGCGGTGTCACCTGCGCGCCATCCTCCCAGTAAACCTTATAGCCGTTGTATTCCGGCGGATTATGACTGGCTGTGATCTCCACGCCTGCCTGGCAGCCAAAATACCGGAGTGCAAAGGATTCCTCCGGAACCGGGCGAAGTGTATCCGACAGATATGCCTTGATGCCATTTGCGGCAAGGCAAAGCGCCGTCTCTTTGGCGAATTCCGGGCTCATGCGGCGGCTGTCATACGAAATTGCCACACCCTTCTTCGGATCACCGTTTTTGTTGATATAGTTGGCAAGGCCCTGTGTCGCCTTGCGGACCGTGTAGATGTTCATGCGGTTGGTCCCGGCACCGATCACGCCGCGCAGTCCACCCGTCCCGAAGGCAAGATCCTTGTAAAAGCGGTCCTCCACCTCCTTCTCATCATTGCGCACTGCCAGAAGCTCTTCCTTGGTCCTGTCGTCAAAATAAGGATCGCTCAGCCAGTAATTCAGTTGCTCCTTCACTCGTTCCAGCATGAATTCACTCCTCCTTTGTTGTGTGCGTTCCTTCCGTTTCCTGCCGGTTTCCTGCTGGGCTCTCCCGCCCGGAATTCCGTGATGCACGAAAAGCCGCCTTTGTCCTAATCCTGTACCTTCAGGCTGTAATCGCTGCGGTCCAGCGTAAAATTCGGATTGTAATACGGATCTCCCTTATCCAGTGCTTCCTTCCATTTCGTCCGGAAATGCTCCGCTTCCTGATCGTAGCGCTTTGCATTGTCGGAAGAAGGATCCGTCACATCCGAGCCGCGGGATACAGATTCATAGTGATACAGCTCCGCAAACGGCGTAAAGACATTCAGATAGTTCTTCTCTCTGCACTTTAAGCAAAAATCCACATCATTCAGAGAGACTGCAAAGGTCTCATCCAGACCTCCCACCTCATCATAAATGCTTTTTCGCACCATGAGGCAGGCTCCGGTCACAGCCGACACATCCTGTGTGTAGCACAGCCGTCCCATGTAGCCAAGGTTCTCTCTGCGCTGCTTGTAATGCGTGTGCCCCGCCGTGCGGTGCGCTCCGAGTCCGATCACAATGCCGGCATGCTGAATGGTCTTGTCCGGATAATAGAGCTTCGCTCCGACGCAGGCGACGTCCGGCCGCTGTGCGTACATCAAAAGCTCTTCCATCCAGTTGACGGAAATCACTTCCGTATCATTGTTCAGAAGGAGGACGTATTCCCCCTTCGCCTTGGACACGCCGAAATTGTTCACTCTTGAGTAATTGAAGGTCTCGCCCTCCGCATACTCATATTCTACTACATGTACCCGGTCTTTGTACGGGCCGGAGGTAACTTCGCGGTAATAACGCTTCGTGGCCTCCTCCGTGCTTCCGTTCTCCACGATGATGATCTCATAGTTTTCATACGTGGATTTCTCAAAAACAGAGTTAAGGCACCGCTTCAGATCTTCGCTGTGATCCTTGTTCGCAATCACGATGGAGATCATCGGCTCACCCTGAATTTCATAGGTGATCTTGAAAATCGTCTCAAATGCGCGGGTGCTGGTAATCTTGAAATTCTTAAAACCATGACGTCTTAAATGATCCGCGACTGCCCCCTTGGCCGCCTCGATCGCGTAGGTCTTCGCCGCAATATTTCCCGCCGTGGATCCCGCATGACTTCTCCAGTAATAAAGGAGCTTTGGCACATGCACAATCTTGTGTGCCTTGTCCGTCAGACGCAGAATCATGTCATGATCCTGTGAACCGTCGAATTCCGACCGGTACAGCTCCTCGCCTTCCAGGAGCCTTCGGTCAAAGCAGGACAGATGGCAGATGTAATTGTTCGCTCTTAAATTGTCAATCGCGTAATCCGGTTTGAAATGAATCGTCACAAAATGATTCAAATCGCTCTCCCGGAAGGTGGTCTCATCACAGTACAGGTAATCCGCATTCTGCTCGTTGATGGTCTTGACATACCAATACAGGACCGATGGGTGCAGATAGTCGTCGTGGTCGAACGGTGCGATGTATTCGCCCTTCGCCATGGCAAGGCAGGCATTCGTGTTTTCCGAAATACCGCCGTTCCTCTCCAGCTTCCGATAGCAGATTCTCTCCGAAAGCTCACTGCTTCTTGCGCGGTACTCCTCTACCACCTGCCCCACGTAGGCGTGCTCTTCATCCGAGCCGTCCGCCAGGCACAGCTGCCAGTTGCCGTAGGTCTGGTTCAGCACCGAATCCATCATATCCTTCAGGTATTCTCTCGGGGTATTGTAAAGAGGAACCAGTATGCTGAAAAGGATCTGGCGGGAAAAGCCTGCTGCCTCCTCAGTCTCATGCTTTCTCTCTGTCTCATCCGGAAAGCTTGCCGTGCCATATCCCTTCTCCGCCTGCTTCTCACGGATTTTATACTGAATTTTCTTGACGACACCCCTGGCATCCCCCTGATTGCGGATCCGGTCCGCCTGCCGCTGCACGAAATGATACGCATCGCGGGCAGGCTTGGACGCCTTCCAGATTTTGTTGTTTTTGATCCGATCCAGCTTGAACTGCAGGTCGTCCACCTGGTCCTCCAGCTGGGCCACCCGGTCCGCAAGGAAGGCTGCCTTGGCCTTTTCCTTTTCAAACTGTTCCCGGTAATCGTTCTGACTGTTTGTATTCTCTGCCATGCTCTTATACTTCTTTTTCCGGAATTCTTAAAAATACGTCGGACCAGAATACAATCCGCTGTCTCGAGGTGTTGTCCTTTGCCAGCATTCCGATCTGGTATCTGCCCGGCTTCAGGGCATCCTTCCGGAAAGCCGTCATGAATCCGGTCAGCTCGTCATTTTTCTGATCCGTCAGGTGCTCTGCAATGTCCGGGCGGTATACCCGCTCTGTCTCTATCTCCCAAACCGTCTGGAGATCATCCTCCCGTCGAAACAAAAGCTTCCTGTCATAAACGGCGTTGTCCGCATTGATGACAAAGGCGTAGCCCTTGACGTAATAGCCGTCCTCTTCCTTACTCTTCGCGTCCTTCCGGCCCATCGGCCCGCAGAGCCAGATAGAAAGAGGCCCCGCATATTCCACTCCAAGACGAAGCACCGGATCCTCCCAGGCTTCCTTTACCTTGCTCTTTCTCTGCTGCATTTCCAGATAGTGCGGGTCCTGCAGAAGCGCATCCTCCGTCGCGATCTTGAACTCGGTCACTGCCGGGTCCTGCTCCAGATACTGATGATAGTAAGGATCCCTGCGGAAGAGATCCGGGTGGCGGTTCAGCAGTCTTTCCTGTTCTCCCGAAAGCCGCAGAGCCTTCACCTTATCCTCTCTGTCATCTCCGCGGGACAGGGATTCATGGTGATACAGGTACATGTTGTTGCGGACCACATTGTAGTAGCCCTTTTCGAACACCTTCAGGCACAGGTCAATGTCATTGAAGGCCACCGCGAAGTTCTCCGCATCAAACCCGCCTACCTCCCGGAACAGGTCGCTCCGGATCATCAGGCAGGCTCCGGTTACGGCAATCACGTTGCGGACGCCCTTGTTGAAGCCGAAATAATGCTCTTCCAGGTTGCTGCAGTACTGCAGCTTGTGGATCGGGCCGACCTTCACATTCACTACGCCTGCGTGCTGGATGATGTCCGAATTGGGATACAGAAGCTTCATGCCGACGCAGCCGACATAGGGAAGCTTCGCCTTTTCCGAAAGGTAGGACAGCCAGCTCGGCCGTGCAATTTCAATATCATCGTTCAGAAACAGGAGAAGCTCTCCGTTCGCTTCCGAAGCGCCGAGATTGCACATTGCCGAGAAGTTGAACTCCATCGGCTGATAAATCAGGCTCGCGCTTCCGGTCTCGTTGTGCTCTTCCAGGAGCTTCTCAACCTTCGCCCGGTTCTCCGGAGAGCTCCCATTGTCCACAACAATGATCTCATAGGGAGAATTGTCCGTGTATTTCTCGATGGAATGGATGCACCGTCCCAGAATTTCCGGATTGTCCTTGCTCGGAATGATGATGCTGATCAGGCGTTTCTCTGCCGATTCGCTGGAATAACGGCCGGTCAGAGAATCCTTGATCAGGTTGCTGTCCCACGGCCTTCCCTTGCGGTATGCATGAAACAGGATTTCCGGGATATGTCCGATCGGAAAACGGTTGTTCTTTCTTCTGGTGAAGCCGCCGTCTGCCTGCGCAATTTTCAGGCAGAGCTTGTCATAAATCCAGGAGCGCATGCCGTCGTCCAGATCATTCTTCCTTGCGTTGGCCTCTTCCTCGGAATCCTCCTTCGTCTTCGAGCGGGCCTCATAGTCCGAGGCCTTCCGCTCTCCGGGATTGATCAGATACAGCTCCGAGGAACGAATCGCGAATACATTGCCGAAATAGAACGTCGAGAGGAACGTGTCCGGCGCCCAGTCGGATTTCAGCCACGCGTCCTTGAGCTGCGACTTCTCCGCGAGCCGGTCTTCGTCACCGTACACCAGATTGATGTCCGGATTGGCAGCAAAATAATCACAGATCATTGTCTCCGCGTAATCCGTCAATGTTCCCTCGTCATCGCAGCAGATGATCACGTCCGGAAACCTGGCTCCGGAAAGAAGGTAGTTGCGAAGATGGGAGTAGCGAACCACCTCCCTCGAGAGCTTCTCTCCCTCGGAATGATCCTCGGCATTCATTCTCTTGTCCAGCTCGAACTTATGCAGACGGTACCAGTTGGTATAGCTGTCCACCTTATCCAGAAGTTCCTTTTCGTACCGCTCATCCTGTATCTGTACCAGATGATGCTTGATCTGTTCTCTCAGCATGTATCCTGACTCCTTATCCGCGCTCTTCCATGGCCTTTGCCATTGTGGAGGGAAGACCAACCATCTGAAGCGTCAGCTCCAGGTCAAAGTCCTCTCCCTCCGGAATCCCGGCCTTTTTCCGAAGTTTTTTCAGATCCCACTCCAGGGAAGGATCCATGGTCGTATAGACGATGCTGCCGTTGGTGTATCTGCGCCCATTGGCGCGGGCCAGACGGCTGATGGTCCGGCGATCCGCATCTCCCGCGCCAGCCTCCCGGATCATGATCATGCAGGGACAGATCGCGGGATCCACCCGAAGCGTTCTCGCCTCTGCAGGTACCGAAACCGTGAAGGTCACCATTCCCTCTTCCTCGTAGTGTTCGCTGACCCAGTAGGACTCCTCTTCCGAAAATCCCCGGCCGGTATCAAAGTAAACCTGTATGGAGGTCAGGCTCCGCTCCTCTTCCTTTCGTGCCTTCTGCAAAGCCTCCTGTGCCGCTTCCTTCTCTTCCTTGGTCTGAAGCTCAGCGGGCTTGATCACCTGTGTCCCCATCTGGGCACGCAGCTCTCCCAGCGAAATAATACCGCCGGTTACCTGATTCTGGAAGTTCTGTTCCTCCATTGCCAGACGGTTGGCATCCTTCTCCGGAACGCCGATCGTCTGCAAAAGCCGCTCGCTTCCGATCAGCTCCTCACAGCGTTCACTTCTCTTCTCATCCTCCAGATAATAAACAAGAAGCGAGCGGAACAGGAGCTCTTCCACCGGGATGCTCCTCGGCACGGCCCATTCGTAGTCGATGGCCGTCCAGATTTCTCCGTCCACCAGAAGGTTGGAGAATGTCATATCATAGTCCGAGATCTGCCGCAGGCTCCCCTGTCCGACTCTTTCCCGGTATTCATTCAAAAGTCCCAGAAACCGCTCTCCGTCGCCTTCCTGCAGACTTTCGTCAAGAAGGCTCTCCAGCGGTCTTCCTGAAACGTAAGGAAATTCCACACCGCCGTCTGCTGTCAAAACGCAGGGAGCAATGCGAAGCGTCTTCGGTACCTGCGCGGTCTCCTGCATTTCCTTTTCTTCCTTCTTCCGGTTCATCTCCGGGAGCTTCGGATGTCCTTCTCCGGTCCATCCGGTCACCGCGTATCTTGCCGCCAGCTGTGCCGCACTGTCCGCCATGCGCCGGATGTGCTCTTCCGCCGCCCTGGTCTGCGGATACTTGCGGACTCTCCCGCCGATCAGATCCAGCTCCGTGCGGATCTGGTACTCCGGTGCGCGATCGTTGGAAAATTTACAGTAGTCCACAGGAAGTGCCGGTCCCACCACGACCTCAAAGGAGTTGGCGAACATCGGATACAGTCCGTCCTGCGTAATTCCCTGATAAGCTTTTTTCTCATCAAAAAGAAGCAGCCGGTCCCGGTCGAAATTGCGGATATTCTCGTTCAACTCTCCGGCCTCCGGAAGTCTTCGGTCCGAATACAGGACCGAGGTGAACTTGTAATCCGGGTATGGATAATAAAAGGAATACTCGGTTGCTCCGTTCTGCAGAAGAAGCTGCTCCAGTGCCGGCCTTGTGAAGGTTTTTGCAGGCTCATTTTCTCCGGAATAGGACTCGATTCCGCCAAAAAAGCAGCCGGAATGGTCTTCCGCGCAGCCCGCCCAGTATTTCAGGCCCAGACGGTTCTCAATGGCAATCACCACGCGGCCGCCCGGTTTCAGATGGGAGAAGACCGTCCGCAGCTCTTCCCCGAACGGGTCCTTTGCGTGCAGATAGCTCTCCGCATACTCCAGAACGCCGATCAGAAAAACATAGTCATAATCCCGGTCAAGTTCCGGCTCCACATCCTCAAAATTGCCGACATGAATGGTAAGATTTCCGCAGTCTCTGTGCCGATATGCGTTGATCAGGGAACGTTTCCGGGACAGATCCACACAGTCTACCTGGCCGCAGCGGCCAGTCAGAACCCCAGTGATTGCTCCCGGTCCCGCACCGATCTCCAGGACCTTTTCATTTCCTGCAAACGGAATCCATCCGACAATATTGCCGCGGATGGAAGAGAGATGATAAAGCGTGGGCCAGTCCTTCGCCTCCCGAATGATGGCGTCGAATTCTTCTTCCGGGTGACTTTTCGCGATTTCCAGAATCCGGTCCTCCACCTCACCGTCACAATACAGATCCTCCCCCGGATAATGAGACAGATCCAGGGTAACGCTTCCGATTTGTTCTCTTCTCATCTCTTCTGCCATATTTCTACCCCGCTGAGGCAAAATCCGCGAAGGCGGTTTTGCCGAATGCGGCAGCC
>CALEFO010000055.1 GCA_937877165.1 uncultured Lachnospiraceae bacterium
CAAAACTGATCGGCACACCCTGCGATATCAGCAAGTGTACCGACAGCAATACGAGACTAACTATTAAGAGTCAACTATAAATTCAAGAGTTTCAGAATTAGATACGACAACGTGTTTTATATAAATCAGGACCTTGAAAACTGCATGACAAATAGAGCATCACAGCTGATGCTCTCAGAGAATGTTATGAGTCTGCTGAATTCATAAAGGCTGATACGCCGTATGGGTTATTTCCATCCGATAAACGGTCCGGACGAGTTTTTTTATTACATGGCTTATGGCTACATAGTAATGCTTGCCCTCGGCTCGTTTCTTGGACAAATAGAGTCCGAATCGTTCGTCCCATTTTGAAACATATATAGCAGCATTGAAGAGTGCGTAACGCAGATATTTAGAGCCTCTCTTTTCCATATGCGAGTAGGATGACGTAAGCTTCCCTGACTGATACGTAGATGGAGAGAGCCCAGCGTAAGCAAGAATCTGGTCCGCGTTGTTGAAGCGGGAAAAGTCGCCAATTTCAGCCAGGATCATCGCGCCCATACGATACTTAATTTCTGGAATCGTTGTGATTTGTGACTTACTTTCATCCATGATCTTCTGAATGGACTGCTCTACTTCTTCAATGTCGGAAGACAAGGCTTCAATTCGGTGGATCGTCTGCCTGAGTTCCATTGACTTTGCAGGAATCACAGCCCCGATAGAAGATCTGGCGGCATTTCGGATTTCAATAGCCTTTTCACGGCCGTAGCGTCCACGTGAGGCGTCAGAAAGCAGGGCCTTCAGGTGTGTGAGATTGGCATCGGCAACGAAAGACGCCCCGGGCATTTCCTGAAGAAGGTAATATACGGTATTCACATGCAGAGATGGAACAAGGGCCTCAAGTTCCGGAAACAGGATGTTTATAAGTCGGGCTACGGAAGTTTTGAGTCTGGCACGTTCTTTGACGAGTTCAAAGCGGTAACGGGTCAATGACTTCAGTTCCTCACTATGATAAGATATATCCGTATAGGGCCTGAGTGTTTTATCAGTCATAAGCATTCCGGCAATGGAACGGGCGTCGACTTTATCCGTTTTTGTCTTTCTAAGGCTTTGCCCTTTTCTGTAAAGATTTGTATGTAACGGATTGATGACAAAGGTGTGGTAGCCATGGTCAAGAAGAGAACCCAGGATGTTGTAGGAATAGTGTCCGGTAGCCTCAAGTCCTATTTTTATCTGTGATTTATCATTTGAGACAGCCTCGATCTTGCCAAACAATTCTTCATAACCATCGTGATTGTTCTGAATCGTAAAGATTGGGAGAAGCTCTTCAGCTTCTGTATTAAGAATACAGCAGTCGTGTTTATCCTTTGCGACATCAATTCCAACGTAGATCATTCAGTAAATCCTCCTGTAATATAAGTATTGATGCTGTTATTGATCCACAGGGCTCTTTGCTGGTTGTATCCTCGTTCTACATAAACCGTCATGCGGTATCTAACTGATCAACAATGTAACAAAGAGGCTGTGGTTGGAGCCTCACTTAAACCGTCAAGCGGTAGGTGATTGAAACCAATCCACAGCATCTGATAACAACAGTAGCTGATTACCGAGAATAGGTAAAGGAAAGCTACAGTTTTATAATACGAGGTCGTTGATATGCTGTTAACCGAATATGATGAGCAGGCCGTCATGCAGGCCATTGCGAAAGATGCTGAGGCAAAGGGCGAAAAGCGGGGAATTGAAATCGGCGAAGCCAGAGGTGAAAAGCGAGGAATTGAAATCGGCGAAGCCAGAGGCGAGAAACGAGGCGAGAACAGGGGCGAAGAAAAGCTTGGTCTCCTGATCACGGCCATGATACAGTCCGGGGAAAATCAGGATGCGCTTGCACGAGTTTCTACGGACTCCGACTACCGGGAGAGGATGTACATCAAATACGGAATAAAATAAGAAGTGCCTTGGGATCAATCCATGCTTTCGAATAATCTGTTCGCATGGATTTGACCCCTGCCGGATGGATCTTACTGGCCGTCTTCCTTTTTCACCTGTGCATACAAGTCAGTAATTTCCTGCTGCCCTGCAAGGCCTTCCTGATACGCGCTGGCGCTGCCTGCCGCGATGCCCATAAGAAATGCATCCTCATAGCTGCCATACCGGTCAAGTCCTGCGAGGAACCCTGCAATCATGGAGTCTCCTGCCCCAACGCCGTTCACCAGCTCTCCCGCCGGTACCTTGTGCAGATGAAACTTGCCGTCCGCATCCAGAAGTACCGCTCCGTCTCCTGACATGGAAATGAGTACATTTCGTGCCCCCAGCTTCTGAATTCTTGCCGCAAGAAGCTGCAGGACATCTGCTGGCTGCGGCCCAGACGGATTCTCCAGCTTGTGATGACGAAGCGGAGAGGGCTCAAAGCTCTGCTCACCGCAGGTTTCCCGCTGCAGGGCAAGCTCCTCCCGCAGCTTCCCGGCTCCCATCTGAATCAGTTCCGACAGCTCATCCAGATTCGGCTTAATGAGGAAGGGATGAAGCGGAAGGGCTGCGCGCAGCGCTTCTCCTGCGGCATCCACCACAATCCTCACACCATCCGGTGCCGCCTTCATAAGATCGGCATACAGTGTCTTCGGCATTCCTGCCGGGATGCTTCCGGCAAGAATCAGAATATCCTCCTCATCCAGTCCCCCGATCCGTTCCATCAGCTGTTCAAGCGCTGCGTCATCAATGGCCGGACCCTCTCCGTTGATTTCCGTTCCTTCATAATTAAGAAGCTTCACGTTAATGCGTGAACACCCCTTGGAAAGACGGATGAAGTCGTCGCAGAGCCCCTCCTTCCTTATCTGGCGCACGATCTCTTCTCCCGTAAATCCGGCCGCAAAGCCAAGAGCTGTGTTCGGCACTCCGAGCGCAGTCAGCACTCGTGATACATTGATGCCCTTTCCTCCTGCAACAAGGTGCTCTTCTTCCGTGCGGTTCGTTTTCCCGAGCCGGAATTCCGGCACCGATACAAAGTCATCGAGAGAGGGATTGAGAGTAACGGTATAGATCATATGAATGGTCTCTGCTCCTACAATAAGTTTTGTTATGATACAGACCGCCTGGCCGCCAGTCAGGAGATCTGCTTTCCATAAAGGTATACTTTCTGCATTTACATGCATGGAATTGCATGAAATGAATGTACGCAATATATTTCTTATATTACCAGATCTTTCGACCGAAAGGCGAGCGGCTTCGTTTCCTTTCTGCCCGGGATACGATATACTTGTTGTAGTATGAATTTCAGAAAGGGAGTTCGCATTCCTATGTCGCCTCTTGACTATTTTCTTTCCAAGGCCACCGCATTTCACATCAATGCCGGAATTTTGCTGCTGATTTATTTCGTTGCCATCAATCTGATCGCGTTCACCACAATGGGCCGGGACAAGAAGAAGGCGAGGCACGGGGACTGGCGGACGCCCGAGTCGGTTCTGTTCCTGCAGGCCATCATCGGCGGCAGCATCGGGAGTATCCTCGGCATGCAGATTTTCCACCACAAGACAAGAAAGCTGAAATTCCGCATCGGCATCCCAGTGATTCTGGCGGTCCAGGTGATTCTGGTGCTGATGCTGATTCTGTTTTCCTCAGAAATTGTTTTCCTGTAACCGATTGCGTCTATGCCGGCTTCACTCTGAATTTCGGGACACGTTTAGCGGTACAATAAAACTCATCTTGCGCATTCGTATTTTTGTGATAAACTGTCATACGGTTTTGTGAACAGCTCTAAGAGAGTTCCGTCCAATCGGATGGAGGTTTTTCATAAGAAGAGCCTGAATGCTCTGGACAGCTACCCTCTAGTTTAAAGGAAGGAACCGGTATGGTCTCTTTTACCATCCACAACGTAGGACCCTTCATGTCGAAGCTTCTCTCTTCGGATTGCTTTGATTCTTTCCTGCTTGAAGAGGCTGTGATCCGTATGGCTGTCACATATACCATTGACGGGCATTTGAATAAGGACTTTTATGAGAGCGATGCAGATGGTGATTCGAGGGATCCCGTGCAGCGCCCTTTTCTTATGCAGCCTTGGAGTGAGGCACGCGGTATCTGCCGTGAAATCATCAAGGGGAAACGTGCCCCTTCTTCCTTTCGCTTTACGCTCTGCTTAAAGCCCGAATTCGTGACCGCAACGCTGAAGGAGGCTCCCGATCTGCAGCCGGGAACCCTCGAAGCAGTCTCTGCACTGGAAATCAACATTCGTCTGGATTCCGGCGGTCTCCATCTGGTAACCGGCGTCTCCATGAATACGTTCGTTGCAGATAAGAGCCCCGACCGCGTCTGGGATCACACTGTAGAGCGTTTTCTGGCAGGCAAGGGAATTGATTTTGCGAGAGAGTAGGAACCCTTGCAGAGAGTACATGTCTTCCTTTCCTGCCGGAGCCTTTCTGCGCAGCCGATACTTTTGGGAAGATTGTTATGCAGACGGAGTCTGCAGTACATGATTGCGGCCGATCCTTTTTTGATTTGGCCGTGCCAAAGGAGGTAGTACATGAAACGAGATTTGCTGACACCACTTGATTTCTCCGTGGAGGAGCTTGATCAGCTCTTTGACCGCGCCGACGACATCCGCCTGCACCCTGAGAAATACGCACACGCCTGCGAGGGCAGGAAGATGGCAACCTGCTTCTACGAGCCGTCCACGAGGACACGCCTCTCCCACGAGACCGCCATGCTGAACCTCGGCGGACGCACGATGGGCTTTGCAAGTGCCGACTGCTCTTCCGCAACCAAGGGGGAGACCGTGGCCGATACCGCACGCGTCATCTCCTGTTTTGCTGATATCATGGTCATCCGTCATCCGAAGGAGGGCGCTGCGGCCGTGGCGGCGCACTACGCCTCCATTCCGGTTATCAATGCCGGTGACGGTGGGCATCAGCACCCCACACAGACGCTGACAGACCTTCTGACCATCCGCAACCTCCAGGGCAGACTCGACAATTTCACCATCGGCCTCTGCGGCGATCTGAAGTTCGGCCGCACCGTCCATTCCCTGATCAATGCTCTCGTCCGCTATCCGAATGTGCATTTTATCTTCATTTCTCCGAAGGAGCTGCGCGTTCCTGACTACATCACCGAGATGCTGAACGCGAAGGGCATTTCCTATGAGGAGTGCATCAAGATCGAGGACGCCATCGACCGCCTCGATATTCTGTACATGACAAGAATCCAGAAGGAACGCTTCTTCAACGAGGAGGACTATGTCCGCCTGAAGAATTTCTATGTGCTGGACCGTGAGAAGCTCTCTCTGGCAAAGCCGACCTGCTATGTGCTGCACCCGCTCCCGAGAGTCGGCGAAATTGCCGCCGATGTCGATGACGATCCCCGTGCCGCCTATTTCAAACAGGTGCAGTTCGGCGTCTATGTCCGCATGGCCGCAATTCTGACGCTCCTGGACATCCGCGTGTAACGGGCAGAAGTGGCATGGTTTTCAAAGAATAAAGAAAAAGCCGCCGAACGAGCGGCATGAAAGGATCCTATGGCAAACGTAGCACATGTACTGAGCGTCGGCAAAATTGAAGAGGGTTTCGTTCTGGACCACATCCGTGCCGGCAGGGCAATGAAAATTTATCATTATCTCGGGCTGGACAAGCTGGACTGCCCGGTCGCGATCATCAAGAATGCCCGCAGCGGCGAAATGGGGAAGAAGGACATTCTGAAGGTGGAATGCGACATCAATTCGCTCGATCTCGACGTTCTGGCCTTCATTGACCGCAACATCACCGTCAATGTCATCAAGGACGGTCAGATCATCGAGAAGCGAAGCCTCAAGCTCCCGAAGGAAATCCGCGATGTCATCCACTGCTCCAATCCCCGCTGCATCACCTCGATTGAGCGCGACCTTCCGCATATCTTCTATCTTGCCGACAAGGCCACGGCGACCTACCGCTGCAAGTACTGTGATGAGAAGTATGAGGAGTCCGACAGCGAGAAATATCTCTGATTGCAGGCTGCCTCAGCGGTGTATCAATTCCATGAAATTCTCAAGGTAAATGTTTTCAAAAAAGCTGCGCCCGTCAAGGCGCAGCTTTTGTCGTACAGAAATCGTATAGAAATATTGGTTTGTCTAAAAACAGATCCTCTCCAAACAGCAGCCTGCTGTCAGGCAAGCTCCTGTCCGCACCGTTCCAGGGCGGATGCGATCACGGCGTCCATGTCGTAATACTTGTATTCCCCAAGGCGTCCGCCGAAGATAACCTTCTCCTCTTTGCCTGCAAGCTCGCGGTACTGCGCATAGAGAGCTCCGTTCTTCTCATCATTGACCGGGTAGTACGGCTCATCTCCCGGCTTCCACTCGGAGCTGTATTCACGGCTGATGACGGTTTTCGGAAGCTCCTTGCCTGCATCGTCTCTTCCGAACTGGAACCACTTGTGTTCGATAATTCTCGTCCACGGGGTTTCGCGGTCCGTGTAGTTCACCGCCGCATTTCCCTGGAAGTTCGGCTGGTCCAGAACCTCGGTCTCAAAACGGACCGAGCGGTACTCCAGGGCTCCCAGCCGGTAGTCATAGTATGCATCAATGGGTCCCGTGTAAATCACCCGGTCCGCCATCGCATCCCACTCCTCTTTCTTCTCCAGATAATCCTCACCGAGCCGGACAGGAATTCCCTCCAGCAGGTGCTCCACCAGCTTCGTATAGCCGCCCACCGGAATCCCTTGATACAGCGCGTTGAAATAATTGTTGTCAAACGTCAGCCGGACGGGAAGTCTGCGGATAATGAATGCGGGAAGCTCCGTGCAGGGCCGCCCCCACTGCTTCTGTGTATAGCCCTTGATCAGCTTCTCATAGATATCTGTCCCGACAAGACTGATCGCCTGCTCCTCAAGATTCTCCGGCTCAAATGGCGCATCCGCGGGAAGCCCTCTTTCCTTCTGCTTCCCCGCAATGTAGCCTCGCTTCTCTTTCTCGATCTTCGCCGCGGCCTCCTGCGGTGTCACAACACCCCACATCCGGTTGAACGTGTACATGTTGAAGGGAAGGGAGTAGAGCTCCCCGTGATAGTTCGCAACCGGTGAGTTCGTAAAGCGGTTGAACTCCGCAAAACGGTTCACATATTCCCAGACCTTCCGATTGTTCGTATGGAAAATATGTGCGCCGTACTCATGCACATGGATTCCCTCGATATCCCGGCAGTACACATTGCCCGCAATGTGCGGTCTCTTGTCGATGACAAGGACCTTCTTCCCTGCTGCCTTTGCCTCGTGCGCAAATACACTGCCGTACAGACCGGCTCCTACAATCAAATAATCATATTTCATATATACCTCACTGAGGCAAAATCCGCGAAGGCGGTTTTGCCGAATGTGGCAGCCGGTGCGCCAGCACCGTTGCTGCAGTTTGGGCGTGACATATCAATGTCACGTTCAAACGTTATACCTCACTGAGGCAAAATCGCGGTATCAGAGAGAATTTCGCGGAGGCGAATTCTCTCTGCATACAGAGTGCCGCCAAGCGGCACTCTAAGCAGGAGAAGATGTCATCGGACATCTTCGAGTGCAGCGGTTTTGCCGAATTCTCTCCTCACAGCCTGCGCATCGTCGCGCGAAACGCCCACCCGATCAGATGGATCACTGCCTCCGGGCGGCTGCATCCCGCTACTTCAATCAAAAGATTCCAGAACCTTCGCACCGCCTTCGCCTTATTGGAGGAAAGCGAGCCCTCAGGTCTGCGGTAAATCGTCAGGACCTGATCCAGTCCGCGGGCAGTCACGCCGGTCTTCAGAATCGACCACCAGAGCGCTGTGTCCTCCGACCCTATGTCCGGCATGTGAATCAGGGCCTTGTCCAGCCGCCAGGTGTCGAACATCACCGTGGAAGTGAAAATAACCGTCCGGCCAAGTGCATGGCGAAAATCCAGTTCATTCGGTGCGTGAACCACTCTTCCGGTTTCCCTTGCCTCCTCATCACCGAACTCATAGGAGGTAAACGCAAACGCTGCCTCCTTTTCCTGCAAAAACGCCAGCTCCGTCTCCAGCTTCTTCGGAAGCCAGAGATCATCCGCATCCAGAAACGCGATATAGCGCCCGCGCGCCTCCAAAACGCCGCGGTTGCGGCTTGCCGCCGCTCCCAGATTTTTTTCGTTGCGAAGGATCCGGATTTTCCCCCTTGCCCCGGATTTTTCCCGATAAGCTTCTATGACGGAAAGACTCTCATCTCCGCCGCAGTCATCCACCAGGATCAGCTCCCAGTCCCGGTAGGTCTGCGCCTCCACGCTTTCCATGGTTTTACCGATATAATCCGCTGCGCGGTACACCGGCACAATGATGGAGACAAGGCCGTCCTGCCCACTTTTATTCATTGATATTCGTCCTCCGGCACCTCGCGGTAGAAGACCTGCAGCATCATCTCATACAGCGCGTCCTCATCGTAATAGAATTCCTCGAAGCCCTGATCGCCCATCTTCGTCTCACCCTGCAGGGAGTAAATCGTATCCAGATCCAGTGAATACTCCCCCATCTGTCCCGCAAGGTAGGTTACCTCCGATACGTCCACATCGGTCACCATATACGGCGAAATCGCCTGATACAGGTTGACGATGGATGCCGGATTCTCCTTCACCGATGTCAGCATTTTCGTCATCAGGGCCTTCAGATAAATCTTCTGCTTCTCCAGACGAAAGCCTGCCGAATCAAACTCTGTAAGGCTCCGGTTCTGTACGAACCGATAGGCCTCCTCTCCCATCAGGGTCTGGTCCTTCCCGTACTCGATTGTCCCGTCCTTATAGGTCATCCGGGGCACCGTCACGCCGCCGACCGCGTCATTGATCATCGGGACTGCGCCCATGTTGATGGCAACATAGCCCGAAATCGGAAGGGAGTAAAACAGGTTCGAAACCGCCTTCTCTTCTCTCTCGCACGATTCCTCCATCCCGTCGCCGTAGCCGTGTGCCAGGCAGATCTGACCGGTGCCGGTGTGGTCGAAATCCCCGTTCTGATCGTAAACGTCAATTTCCGTCATCGTATTGCGGTTGATGGCAACCACGGAAATTTTCTTCGTGTCCGGATTCATGACAAGAAGGAACAGGGAATCCGCCTGACCGCCGGACTGGCCGTCGGACTTTTTCTGTACGTAGTTCAAATCGTCAATTCCCATCATGAGGAACGTCAAAATCTGGTCATTGTATTCATAGACCTTGTCCTGATAGCGCACCCAGCCATCCTTCCATACCTTCTGGGATTCCTGCGCCGCCGTCTGCTCCTGTGTGCTCTCCTCCGCCAGCGTCGGAGCCTGTCCCTCCGCACTCTTGTACAGATTTTTTCTGCCGACAGCATCCAGAACCCGCCATGCGGCGAACACACTGCACCCGCAGAGGAGCAAGACCGCGCAGACGATCAGGAGCACGCGCTTCCACGCCTTTCTGTGATGGTGGTGATGATGGTGATGCCGGTACTCCGACCGGATACGGCGTCTGTGATGCAGCTTCCCATGCCGGTCATAATATACGTTATCGTTGTGTCTTCTCTCTGATCCCATTGCTTTCGTCTTTCGCCCGCTTCCTGCCCCGGCTCTTCTGAAGCTTCCCCTGCACTTCACATGCTCCGCCATTTCCCGGCGTCCGTGTAAGCTTCGTCGGACTCCTTCAAATTCATTCTTACTATAATACCGGATTCCTGAGAGTTTTCCAATTGTGGCATAGGAGGAACCATTGAAAAAGCCGGATGAGCCTGAAGGGAGCATCGCACAGGATCGGAAGTCTGATAAGGGAAACGATAAGGAAGAAGCCAGTGGCACGAGTTTCAAAAGTCATGCCACCTTTTCATTGCCGTTTTCCCGGCCGCCCTTTATAATGAAAAACGTTTCCGCACATTCATCTTTGAGGGAGGCCTGTTTTCATGGAAACGAACACCGCATCTTACTCTTTTTCTTCTGAAGTTCTCTCGGAAGTTCCCGAAATGATCCGCTGGCGGAGGCACCTTCATCAGCATCCCGAGCTCTCCTTTCACGAAGAGGCAACCACGGAATATATTCTGAATATCCTGAAGGACATCCCCGGGCTGGAAATCCGGCGCCCTGCCAGAACCGGCTGCATTGCGGTTCTGAAGGGCACTGCGGAGGAAACGCCGCAGTCGGGATACGATTCTTCCCTTGGCGCTGCACGTGATAGTCTGCAGCCTTCCGGGAAGCTGTCTCACCCGCGCGCGATTCTTCTTCGTGCCGACATTGATGCGCTTCCCATTCAGGAGGAGAACAATCTTCCCTACCGCTCTGTCTGCGACGGCGTCATGCACGCTTGTGGCCATGACGGGCATACGGCGATGATGCTGGCCGCTGCCAGGGTCCTTGCCGCGCACCGCGATCAGCTTCGCGGCGAGGTGCATTTCCTCTTCCAGCATGCGGAGGAGCTTCCGCCGGGAGGCGCCGCCGAGCTGGAAAGGCTCGGGATCATGAACGGGATTGATGAGCTTTACGGCCTGCACCTTAGCTCCAATTTCCCGACCGGAAGCTTCGGCGTCCGGGCCGGCGCTCTGACGAGTGCAACCGACCGTTTCGATATCCGGATTCTCGGAAAGGGCGGTCACTCCGCCTTCCCGGAGACCACTGTCGATCCCATTGTCATCGCAGGACACATCATCACGGAGTTTCAGACGATTGTTTCCAGGAGAATCCGTGCCGTGGAGCCCGCCGTCGTCTCCATCTGTCAGCTGCAGGCGGGTTCCGCCTATAACATCATTCCGGGCGAGGTGTCACTCGTCGGATCCACGCGCACCTTCAGTGGGAAGACAAGGGAAGAGATGCCGATTATCATGGAGCAGATCGTCAAGGGCCTCTGCGACAGCGCCGGAGCCTCTTATGACTTCCGCTTCTCCCTCGGATATGCATCGGTTGTCAATGACAGGGAGCTGACCGGACACTGCCGTCGGGAAATTGCCCGCTGGTTCGGGCCGGATGCTGTTCTGGACATTGATCCCCTGATGCCGGGAGAGGATTACTCCGCCCTGCAGACGCACTGCCCCGGTTTCTTCGTAGAGCTCGGTGCCAGGTCGGAGAAAAAGGGAATTACCGCGCCCCACCACAACAGCCATTACCTTCTGGACGAAGACGCTCTCACCTACGGCCTGCAATATTGGGTGGATCTTGTCCACGATCGTCTGCAGTAGCCCGTCTGTTCCTATGGCCAGCCGCTGCCTTTCTATATGAGCCGCAGATAAGCTGCGACAGAAAGGGTAACTCATGATTTCTGCTTCTCACAATACAAATCCTGCCCGTTATCACGGCATCGTTGATACCCATGCGCACATGGATGATCCCTGTTTTCGTGATCACCTTGCCGAGGTTCTCGCCTCGGAACAGGCAAAAGGCGTCGAAATGATCATTCAGTCCGGCTCCGAGCTTTTGTCCAGTCAAAGATCCGTGGAGATGGCTTCCCGGTACGACTGTATCGCTGCTTCCGTCGGCGTCTATCCGGACGAGGTTCTTGGCCTTCCAAAGGACTACCTGGAACAGCTCCGTGAGCTTGCCTGCCGCCCCGGGGTGGTTGCCATCGGAGAAATCGGCATGGACCGCGGGTTCCCAGGGCATCCCCCGATGGAGCCGCAGGAACGTGTCTTCCGGGAGCAGATGGATCTTGCAAGAGAGCTGCAGCTTCCTGTCGTGATTCACGACTGGGATGCCGACGAGGAGGTTCTTCAGGTTCTTCGTGATTACCCGCAGCTCCACGGCGCCATCCACCGTATTTTCTCAGAGCTTTCCTATGCACGTCAGTTTCTGGAAATGGGACTGTACATGGGTGTCGGCCCGCAGGTCACCTATCCGAACAGCGACAAGCTCGTGAATCTCGTCCGGGAAATGCCGCTGGACCGTCTTCTTCTGGAAACGGACGCGCCTTTCCTTCCCACACACGGACTGGAGGGACAGAAGGCACTTCCGTCCATGATCGCTGATGTTGCGGATAAAATTGCTGCCATCCGCTTAGACTGTACTCCGCAGGAGGTCATTGACATCGCCAGGGCCAATGCCATCCGCCTGTACCGCCTGCCGCTCTGACAGCGTTTTATGGAAGCATTCCATTCGTGTTTCCCTTTCATCTCCCGGAGACTTCCTGACAGAGTTCTAAGACCTCTCGGAAGAAAGCTTCCGAGGAATGCGCTACGATCAATTTTCACACGGCTGCCGGGCCCATCCGGCTATGAGGAGGACAATGAAAGACAAACTCAATCGCTACTTCAAAATCACAGACCGCGGCTCCAGCGCTGCCACCGAGATCATTGCCGGTGCAACCACCTTCGCAACCATGGCATATATTCTGGCGTATATGACCTGGTCCATGTCCGGCATTGAAGGCATCAATCTGACCGGCGTTCTGATCTGCACGGCCTTGACTTCCGCGCTTGCCTGCATCGCCATGGGACTTTATTCCAACACCCCGATCTGCCTTGCTCCTGTTCTGGTAATTCCTGGTCTGATCGCCCAGTGGGTTACCGACGGAACCGCCACCTATGCCGAGTGCTTCGGCATCGTTCTGATTTCCGGTATCGTCTTTATCCTGATTTCGGTACTGGGACTCCGTGAGCTGTTCGCAAGAAGCCTTCCCAAGAACATAAAGCTCGGCCTTGCCGCTTCGGTCGGCTTCCTGATCGCACGCGTTGGACTCAACTCCTGCGGACTGATCTCGGCCAGTGATGCCGGACTGACCTACGGCGATTTTACCCAGAGCAGCACGATCCTCGGCGTCATCGGCATTGCCATCTGCTTCTTCCTGACCTATGTGAAGTTCAATATCAATGGCCATGAATACAAGATTCGCGGTGCGCTTCTGATCGGCATCGTGATCACCACCCTCATCGGCATCCCGATGGGTGTCACACAGCTTCCGGATCACATTTTCACGGTCGGCGGATTCTCGGCCATGAAGGACACGGCTTTTCAGGTGGATCTTGTCGGAGCACTCCGCCCCGCCTACATCCCGCTCATCATGATGCTTCTCATCAACGATTTCTTCGGAACTCTCGGCTCCGGCTTTGCACTTGCCGGCAAGGCGCAGCTTCTTGACGAGGACGGCAACTTCCCGGCCTTCGGAAAGGTTTTCCTGGTAGACTCCGGCGCGACCATCGTCGGCTCCTTCTTCGGAATTTCCACGATCAGCACCTTCGCCGAGTCCGCTTCCGGCATTGAATCCGGCGGACGCACAGGACTTACTGCCATTACGACCGGCTTCTTCTTCCTGCTGTGCTGCTTCATCAGCCCGCTGTTCCTGATGATCCCCGGTGCTGCAACCGGCGCTGCACTTGTCATCGTCGGCATTTCCCTTCTGGAGACCGCGAAGGGACTTGATTTCACGCCGGTAGAGTTTCTCCCGGTTGCCAGCATGTGGCTCGTTTCGATCTTCATGTATGACTATGTCGGCGGTATCGTCATCGGCATGTTCGTCTACATGTTCATCTCCATTCTCCGTGCGGTTTTCGAGAAGAACAAGAGCCTTCTGCCGTCGCTCCCGGTCTGGATCATGACCGCGCTGATGAGCCTGTATTACATCTTCTGATTTTTTGAAAATAATTCCATAGGAAAAGCGCCGCAAGCCTGCCGGAGATTCCGGCATCTGCTCTGCGGCGCTTTCTGTCTGCATGCTTTCAAAATCCCTCGTTATTTTGCAAATAGTCCTTGATGATCTCTATCATCTCCTCTGCATGCTTATACTGCTCTTCTGCTCTTGCCCTGGAAATCACATAAAAATCATCGTAATCGCAGCTGTTTCGAATTTGAAACGCCATCGTCAGGTATTTTGAATATTTACTGTCGAACACATGCTCTTTGATGTAGTGCTTTTGGAAATAACTGATCACCCCTGCATGTTTTGAAAAGTCCACTTCCTCCGTTGCAAGTACTGCCCGCACTGCCGAAAACAGAGCATAATAGGATCTCCCCACAGAATCCTTCAACTGTCCTGCATCCAAAAGAATTTTGGCCGATTTCAGCTTTTCTTCCGCAAAATTCAGACGATATCTGACCAGATCATCCAACCTTTCTTCCCTCCGCTTCAATATTCCGATAATAAGGCAGTTTTCCCTTATATTTATTAAATTCATCATAAGGAATAACAACCGGTGATATTACCGTGTCATGAAGAAGTCCGATATCCGCAGCCTCCTCCCAGACATCAACAAGCTTTTCCTGCAGATCCATTCTCTCTCCATCTACAATAGCTGCAAAATCAATATCTGACTGATTATCGTAATCACCTCTCGCATAGGAACCATACAACAAAATAGCATGGATATGGTCTCCATAAACTGCCCGATAGGCCTTTACGATCTGCCTGATGATCTGCTCCAGCTGTCTTTCCGTACACATAGCTTGCTATACCTCACACTTCCTCATCCGCAATGATCCGCAGGGTGTTCTCCCTCGTGATCTCGCGGACATAATCGGGATCGTACTTCCGGTTCAGGTACTGCCAGCACTTCAGCATCTGCGGCGAGCGTTCCCTGTCCTTGTGTGCATCCGTACCGACAAAGGACACCAGCTCCTCCTTCAGAAGACTGCCGACAAACTTCGCAAACGGAGACCGGAAATGCGGCAGCACATCGTCCGCATTGACCTGAAGATAAATCCGGTTCCGCACCAGCTCGCCTGCAAGCGATGCGTCCCTGCGGAGGCAGTCATACCGCTCACAGTGTGCGAGAATCACACGGTAACCTTCATACGAAAGATTCCGGAGGCCCTCCTGGATATAGGAGAACTCCTCCCACGGCTTGAATTCGACCAGCACATAGGACGAGTCTGCCATGGTCCGTATTCTTCCTTCTTCCAGTTCCTCCAAAACCGAGCTGTCATACATGATTTCATTTCCTGGGTAAAGGTCGATCCACGTATTATTCCATTCCTCCGAGGCGTCCATGGCATCCTGCATTCCCGCAATCCGCCGAAGCTGCCCGTCCGGAGAGACATTGCGGTGCCCGCCCTTATGGTGCGGTGTCAGGATCATCGTTCCGATCCGGTTCTCCCGCGCGATCCGGAGCATCCTCATGGTCATCTCCATGCTCTCAGAGCCGTCATCCACCTCCGGCATGATGTGAATATGCATATCGGCAAGCTCATAATCAGGCTGATTCATTCTCTCTTATACCCCCAACTACCTCTTCCCGGAGTGGAAAAGCTCTCCTGCCAAATACCAGAGATACTTCACATTCGTCACCAGATACCGGTTGGCCAGGCGCTTCGGATCCTGGAGCAGACGGTACAGCCACTCCATTCCGATCTTCTGCACCCAGACGGGTGCGCGCTTTACGGTCCCCGCATAGAAGTTGAAGCCTGCGCCCACGCCCAGCATCACACCGGAAAGCTTCCCGCGGTGCGCCGCCATCCAGCGCTCCTGCTTCGGGGCTCCGAGGCCGATCCAGATAAGAGCCGCGCCGGACTCGTTGATTCTCCGTACCGTCTCCGCATCCTCCTCTGGCGTCTCCGGTCGAAACGGCGGAGATACCATTCCGGCAATCCGGATGCCCGGATATCTGCGCTCCAGATTCTCGCGGAGCTTCTCAATGGTTTCCGGCGTCGAGCCGTAGAAGTAATGCGCGACCCTTCCATCCATCGTTGCGCGAAACACCGCATCCATGAAATCCGGTCCCGCCACGCGCTCCGCTTCCGAAAAGCCGCGGTTCTTCTGGTACTCCGCGATCGGCTTTCCATCCGGGAACGTAAACGCCGAGCCGTTGAGAATGTCACGGTAGCCAGGGTCGTCATGCGCCATCACCGTCGTGTGCACATTGGAAAAGCAGAGATACTGCCCGGAAAGAGATCCGCTTTCCCCCGGCTCTCCCGTTACTCGTCCTCCCGGCACCTTATCAAGGACAGAAAAAGCCGCCGTTTCCACATCAGAGACAGTGAAATTCACGCCGAAAACATCGCACCGCTTCTCCAGCGGCTCATACACCGCCGCGGCATAGGGCCCGACGGAATGAATCATCTTATCCGGAAGACAGCGTCCTTCCGTAAACAGAGCCATGCTGACCGGAATATTCCTCTCCCGAAGGAACCGCACGATTCTGCTTCCGGCTTGCCTGTCGGAATCCGGCAGATAGACATAGGCCCGAAGCGGCCCCGTCATCTCTTCTAACGCATCGGACAGACTTCCGCAGCGTCTTTCCTTTCCTTCCACATCGGAAAGTCTCCCGCAGAGCGCTCCCTCTTCACACCTTTCCACAGCAAAAACGCCTAAGACATCCGCCGTTTCCGGAAGCGCCGCCGCAAGACGGGCCGCTGCTGTCTTCTCCTGCGTCTTCTCCGTAACAATCAGGTAGTGAACCCTCTTGACTGCTTCCCTCTCCGTCTTGTGAAGCCAATCGCGAAGAAGCAGACGGTTCAGGCTGGTAAAAAGAAAATCCAGCATTCCCGCGTACAGAAGAACCAGGCGCGAGACCTTTTCGAACGAGTGCGTCGCCGACAGAAGAACGATCAGCGCCACATACTGAAACACCCTCTCCCGGAACACGCGCGCTATATTCTCCACCGGATCCAGCTTCGCAATCCGGTATTCGTGGTGCTTCGCCCGCCGGTAGGTATTCCAGAAAAGATAAATCAGAATGTTCAGCACATAGACCGTGCTGTAGAGCTCCACCCGCCACGGAACCAGCTTGCTCCACATCCGCAGGTACAGGGCGATCAGAAAAGCCGCCGTTGTCGCTGCGGTATCCAGTATGATGATGAGTCTGCGAACGGATTTCTGTGAACGAAAATGCATAGCGTTTTCCCTTTGACTGCAAAATTCCTGCCGCGGCTCCTGAAGGATCTTGTTAAGGAACATCTCCCGGCGCCGGTGCATTCTTTTTTATTATAACCCATGCAGCATTTTCCTGCCCGGAGTTTTTCCGCCCCGCGCAGTCCATCTGTGATAAAATAATCACGGCTTATACATTCCAGTTTTCGTCAAATTCTTTCAGGTGCTGAATCATACATTCCCTGAATAACAGATTGTTGATTGTAAGGAGATTCTCATGCAGATCATTACCGGAGAACTGAGTGGACACACCTCAGAATACCCTCTTTCCCGCTTCGGCGGCAGAGAGAACATTCTTGCTGTAGATATTGAAACAACCGGCCTTTCCTCCGCGAGGGACCGCATTTACCTCATCGGGTGCGGCTACTGGGAGGATGGCTGCTGGAAGCTGATCCAGTGGTTTGATGATCATGGAGACGGGGAGGCGGATATTCTGACCTCATTTCTCCTGTTCTCCAAGAAGTTTACGACGCTCATGCATTACAACGGCCGTCAGTTTGACCTTCCGTTCCTCGCAAGGCGGATTGTCTGGAACGGTCTGCAGGGCATTCCGGGCGCAGAGGACTTCCCCGCTGCCATGAAATCCCTCGATCTTTACCGCTATCTGAAGCCGTACCAGAAATTCCTTGCGCTCCCGGATCTGAAGCAGCAGACCGTGGAACGGTTTCTGAACACCGGCCGCACGGAGAGCCGCTCCGGCGGCGACCTTGTAAAGGTCTATCTCTCCTATACCGGCGCGGCTGCTCCCACAAAGGCAGAGGCTTCCAGGGAGCGCGACCTTGCCTTGGAGAGCACGAAGCGGATTGATGCCGCGATGATCAACCGCCTGCTTCAGGAGCAGGCTCGCGAGAAGGAGCGTCAGGCCGCTCTGCAGGGGTCGGAAGGCTCCGCTGCCGATTCTTCTGTTCCCGCGGACCGCTCCCGGATGCGGACCATGCTCCTTGCCCACAACAGTGCCGACGTTGCGGGCCTTGTTGCCATGACCGACATTCTGATGTGGAAGGACCTGTTCCAGGCAGACCTCTCCGTCTACCGCGCGCAGGCCAACACCTACCACGATGCAAACGGGGAGCCGCAGCAGGAGCTCATCATGTACGCCCGCGCAGAGAATGTCCCGGAGGACATTTCCGTTCCCGCCGGCACGGCCTCCCTGGACGGCTGCTACTGCGCCTTCTCTGGGAACAAGGTGGTGCTGAAGGTTCCGATTTTCAGCGGAAAGCTTCACTACTACTACGCCAACTACAAGGACTACTACTACCTGCCGGAGCTCGACCAGGCCGTTCACAAGTCCATCGCCTCCTATGTGGATCCGAAGCACCGTGAACAGGCAAGGGCCGACAACTGCTACACCGGAAAGGTCGGTTCCTTCCTCCCCGAGTGGACGAAGCTCCGCACGCCGGTTTTCCTGGAGCACTACCGGGATAAAACCGCATGGTTTGAATTCAAGCCTGAGATGAAAAAGGACAAAGCCTTCTTCGCCGAATATGCGACCTATGTGTACCGGCACATTCTGGAGGGATAGTGAAAAGCGTGTGCCCGCTGCGGGCACACGCTTTTTCTAAAGAATTCCTGCAGAAAGGTTCTTAGTGATCCGATCTTGCGTACTGGTTCTTCATGTGGTTCGTCGCATCGAACAGAACCTCATTCAATGTCTTGCCGGTCTCCTTCCGGAGCATCGCCGCGATCTCCTCATTAGCCGTTTCGCGAAGGGCCGCTCTCTTCTTTTCATCTTCCTCCGCCGCCTGCAGCCGGTCATATTGTCCGATCAGTGCGTGGCCCTTTGATTGAACCGCCTGCTGATAGTGCTCGATGTGATTGAGGTTCTTGCTGTAGCAGGCATCCGCCAGTGCCTCGATCAGCCGTGCCGACCAGTAGAAGTTCTCCGTCGTCACCTCCGCCGTTGTGTTCGCAAGGTACTCCGGCGTCTTCTCCACGTTGGCATAGAACGGAACTGCCGTGTTGAACGCGTTGGAGCCGAACGCAAGCCATTCCACCGCGCGGTATTCCTCCGGGCGGTCCGCCCGCATCTGAAGAATCGCGACAAAGTCGGTGCGGTTCACGCCGATCGAGCGGTATGCTCCGCGGTGCGAGGGATCCCCGTAGCTTCCGTAGGGATCGTAGGGCGTTCCCTGATAATGGGAGGAAAGGACATACTTGATGTCCTCCACCGTCACCTTTTTCTCCGGCACCATGCACCACGGAATGTCATCGGAAAGCGGCGTGTAGTCCGCCTCCGGTCCGTCCCAGGCTGCCGTCTTCGGGTTAAAGTAGCGGCCGATGAACCACGCGCGGGGCGTATTGTAGACATGATCCGCATCGTCGTGCGTGCCGAACGCATCACGCGGATTCAGGCAACCGTTCTGGGAAAGATCCAGATGATTTTCTTCAATGAACTCCCGAAGGTCCGCTGAGCACATATACTCCTTCTGCTCCCCGAGCGCATCGTCAAGATCCAGAGAATCCAGGCCGAGCTGATTGGGCATCATGACATAGACGTCATCCGGAACGCGTCTTGCCATCCAGTGGTGGCCGCCGATGGTCTCCAGCCACCAGACCTCGTTCACATCCTGAAAGGCAATGCCGTTCATCTCATACGTTCCGTACTGCTCGAGCAGGGCTCCCAGACGCTTGACGCCCTCTCGTGCACTGTGAATATAAGGAAGGACGAGAACAACAAGATCCTCCTCGCCAAGGCCGCCCTTTTGCTCCTCCTGCCCGTCTGCCGCGGGAATGTACTCCACCAGAGGATCCGCGCCGAGGACACGCTCATTCGCCGTAATCGTCTCCGTTGCCGTCATGCCGACATTCGCCGCATTGACGCCGCTGGCCGCCCAGGTTCCCTTTCCTGCAATCGCATTGGGAACCGCCGTATAGCGCATCGGGTTGTCCGGAAGCTCCACCTCAACGTGCGAGAGCACCGAACGGTAGTGACGGGGCTGCTGCTCCGGTGAAACGACGACAAATTTCTTCGGGGTAAAATGGCCGGATCCGGAATCGTCGTTGCGTGCGATCATGGTCGAGCCATCGTAGGATGCGTTTTTTCCTACCAGAATTGTTGTACAAGGCATATGAAAGATCCTCCTGTTCGTTCTTTATTCTATCTGTGCCGGAAACCTTGTCTCTCAGGTTTCATAGAGCACGACCTTGCCAAGGACTTCGCGGTCGCAGGCAAACGGAGCCTTGGCAAGCTTTTCCGGCTTCGAGGCCACCATCTCCAGCGCTCGTTTCAGCTCATCCTCCGGAACCGGCACCTTCCCGCACACCGTCTCATAGAACTCCTGCCATTCGGAAAGGGAAGCAAAGCCCGCAAGCCGCAGCGCGTCCTTCCTCTCCGCCTCCGGAATCTGCGCAAGATATCCGCTTTCGAAGTAGCCCACAGCCACACCGTGCGGCATATGAAGATCATAGGTCAAAGGATACGAAAGTGCATGCGGAAGTGAGGTTCCCGTCTGCGCAATCGCCATCCCCGCAAGGGCAGAGGCCCGCATGAGCTTTCCGCGCGCCTCTGCGGTCAGCCCGCCCTGCTCCAGATCAAGGAGAGTTTTTCGGATCTCATGCCAGGTCTTCAGCCCCGCCTCCGCGCACATCCTGCTGTAGGGCGTCGCCGATGCATTGAACCAGCTCTCCCAGAGATGCCCCAACGCGTCCACCGCAGTATTCCGGATGACATGCGCCGGTGCCTCGGTAAGATATTTTCCATCAAGCAGCGCGGCATCTGCGAAGATCTTGTGCGGAAGCGAGCTCTTGGTTTTCTTCGCGTGAATGGTGAGAACGCTGGCTCCCGTCACCTCCGAGCCAGTCCCGCAGGTCGTCGGAATCAGAACAAGCGGCAGATGCTCCGTTTCCTTTCCCTGATAGAGAAAATCCGCTTCCTTCTCCCGATAGTGCATCATGAGCGCGATCGCCTTCGCTGCATCCATCGGGGATCCTCCGCCGATTCCTATGACGAAATCTGCCTGCTGCTCCAACGCGAAATCACGTGCCTTCATGACCGTTTCAATCGACGGATTTTCCTCCACGCCGTCGAACAGGACATAGGGAATTCCCGCCTCCTGAAGTACAAACGTCACATCATCCAGCGAGCCGTTCGCGCGGGCGGAATGCCGCCCCGTCACAATGAGTGCCCGGTGTCCTGCCTCCCACAGCACCTCTGGGTGCTTCCGGACACATTCCTCTTCTTCATAAACCTTCACCGGCATGTAGAATTGCATCTTGATACCTCACTGAGGCAAAATCCGCAAAGGGTTTTGCCAAATGCGGCAGCCGGTGGGTGCATCCGCACCGGTTCTGCCGTTCCTCTCTTCCAGCCTGTCCGTCTCAAGCCTGCCCGTCACGGAAATTCATGATCATCTCCGCGGTAAGGCTCAAACTGCGCGGCTCTTCTCCGATCTCCTCACGGGAAACCCAGACCGCCCGGGAAAGCTCTCCGTCATCCATATGAATGGGCTCTGTCTCGTCCGCCGTGCAGTAATAGCCGAACAGAAGATTCGAATCAAAGCCCCACGGCTGACTCTTGTAGTACCGGATATCCCGGACATGGAGTCCGACCTCCTCCAGAACCTCGCGCCGTACGGTATCCTCCGCCGTCTCACCGATCTCACAGAACCCCGCAACCAGCGCGTGTCCCTTGTATTCCCGCCCCGCATAACGTGTCATCACGATTTTGTCCTTCGCCGGATTCAGGATGCCGACAATCACGGCAGGAGC
>CALEFO010000056.1 GCA_937877165.1 uncultured Lachnospiraceae bacterium
CTTCGTGACCAGAAGGTTCCGTTTGCCCTTTATCTGGAATACGGAAAGGGATCCATGAATGCGGAATACGCGGCCAGCAGCATGGAGAATGTCCTTGCGAGCGAAACCGCCATGTTTTTCCTGATTTCCTCGGATGGAGCAGACAGTTCTGCCGCAGATCTTGCTTATCATTCCCGGCTGGAGCAGAAATACCCCTGCGTCATTATGGATTATTATGGGGACGGGCAGTCCATCAGCCGTGTTCTCTGTGAGCATTCCAATCTTCTGGAAATCGGTGCAGACGGATGTATGATCCGTCCGGACGGGCAGAAGGGCAAGCCTTTCCCCTTTGAGTTGCCGCTCCGTGAGGCTCTGCAGAGGGTCATGCCACCACAGATGCCATCTTCAGAATAACATCCCGTATCTTGGCAAGATAGGTGTCTGCGTCCATGGTCTGCTGGTATTCGCCGGACAGCCACCGGACCAGCGATGTCAGAAATGCATCAAGAATAAACGTCAAATAGAAGTCATCATCTTTGTTGTGGGAAAGAATATCACGAAGGAAGAATTCGATCACCGGAGTCATCGTCTCTACCAGATAATCCCGAAGCGAATTCTGTCCTTCGATCTGCAGCGCAGCATGATAAAACTCCCTCTCGGAATAAAAGTAATGCAATACATCCGACAGGAAATCCCATCCGTTCTCATAATTCGCGACATCCATACCGCCGATAAAGCCCACATAGAAGATCCAGTTCACCAGATCATACTTGTCCCGAAAGTGATAATAAAAACTCTTCCGGTTGATCCCGCAGTCATTGCAGATGTCGGAAACGCTGATTTTCTCAAATGGACGCTGGCGCATCAGCTTCTTCATGGATGCTGCCAGCGCATTTTTTGTTGCATTGGAATCTGACACTTCCTCACCCTTCTTGGGTCTTTGGAAGCTGGCAGGAGCCGCAGGAATCGCTGCCGCTTCCCTGCGCGGCCGCATCCGTCACGCCTTCCTTCTGCAGCTTCTCAATGACCTCCTTCATGGTACGCCACCCAAGAGTTGCACACTTCACACGCGCCGGCATGTGCGCTACATCCTCCAGAGAAGCAGCCTCATCCAGCTCCTCCTTCTCCTCTTCGGTAGCGGTTCCCTTGATCATCCCCATGAAAATCGAAGCAAGGCGCAACGCCTCCTCTTGTGTCTGTCCGATCACCAGATCACACATCATGTCAGCACTTGCCTGAGAAACCGCGCATCCGCTTCCGTTGAAAGCAGCATCCTTTATCACGTCATTTTCAATGGTCAGCTGCAGGTTAATATCATCCCCGCAGCTCGGATTCACACCGTTCAGCACGATGGAGGGATGCTCCAGATCATGCTTATGTGTCGGATGCAGATTATGTTCATTTACAATTTCACGATATAACGATTTAATATCCAAGCCAGCTTCTCACTTTCGAGACCGCAGCAACAAAACGGTCCACCTCTTCTTCCGTGTTGTAGAAATACAAACTTGCCCGCACGGTTGCATTTGCACCAAGAAACTTCATCAGCGGCTGCGCACAGTGATGTCCTGCCCGCACCGCAATATGCTCCGTATCCAGGACCGAGGCCACATCATGCGGGTGACATCCCTCAATATTAAAGGTAACAATTCCGCTGTGCTTGGTCGGATCCGGAGACCCATACAGGGTAACCTCCGGGAGCTTGCGCAGGCCCTCCATCAGCTTCGCTGTCAGATCCGCCTCGGTTTTCTCTATTGTATCAAATCCGACCTGCTGCAGGTAATCGATTGCGGCTGCCAGTCCCACTGCGCCAGACGCATTGACCGTTCCGGCCTCAAACTTCTCCGGAACCTCCGCAAAGGTTGCGCTCTGTCGGTCTACATATTCAATCATCTCTCCGCCGGTCAGGAACGGAGGCATCTTTTCCAAAAGCTCCATGCGCCCGTACAGGGCACCGATTCCCATCGGTCCCATCAGCTTATGCCCGGAAAACGCATAGAAATCGCAGCCGATATTCTGTACATTCACCGGAATATGGGGTGTCGACTGTGCCCCATCTACGACACAGACGGCCCCATGCCGGTGTGCTTCCTCTGCAATCCGTTTCACAGGATTTGTCACGCCGAGAACATTGCTGACATATCCGATGGAAACAATCTTCGTCCGGTCCGTAATCTTCGCACAGATTTCATCCTCGGAGAGCGTTCCATCCAGAGAGGGCTCCATATACACCAGCTTCGCTCCGGTCTGCCGGCAGACCATCTGCCAGGGAAGGATGTTGGAATGGTGTTCCATCACCGAAATGACAATCTCATCATCCTTCTTCACGTGACTCAGGCCATAGCTGTATGCCACCAGATTCAGGGACTCCGTCGTATTGCGGGTGAAAATCACCTCGCCATCCTCTTTCGCACCGATCAGTGCGGCAGCCTTGTGTCTTGCCTTCTCGTATTCCTCTGTCGCCTCAATGCTCCATCCATACAGCCCGCGCAGCGGATTGGCATTGCAGGTGTCATTGAAGCGTTCCATGGCCTCCATGACGCACTGCGGGCGCTGGGTTGTCGCGGCATTATCAAAATATACGACATCGCTGTCTCTCAGAATCGGAAAATCCTTCCGATATGGATTGTCCAGACTGTTCCTTCCACTCATTCCGCAAAGGCCTCCTCGATTTTATTCATCAGCTCTGCCCGAAGCGGAAGATCCGGGATCTCCCGGGCCACCGCTCCGAGTCTTGCACGGACCATGATCTGCTCCGCTTCCTTCCGGTCAATGCCGCGGGTTGCCATATAAAAAAGCATCTCACCATCCAGCTGTCCGATGGATGCACCATGCCGGCCTTCCACATCCTCTTCCTCGCACAGAATGATGGGAAGCGTCTTGTTCACGATATTATCCGACAGAAGCAGCACATTCTCCTGCTCGTCACCCTTGGAGCCCTTGGAGCCCTTGCGGAAATCAATGGTACCGCGGAACGCCTTTTGGCTCTCATCCTTCAGGACGCCATCAAAGCTCATCTGCACATTGGTCCTGCGGCCACGCTGAACAGCGTTGTAGTTGACGTCAACCTCTCCCTTTCCAGCGCCAAGGTACCCCACATGTGCTTCAAAAGAAGAGCGGGCACCGATCAGCTCCGTCTGCGTACCGACAAAAACCTTTGCACCTCCAAGCTCGATCTGTATCATCTTCAGGGACGCATCCTCGGAAAGCGCCGCCCCTGTATCATCCAGAAACGTATACCCCTCTCCCAGGAGCTGCGCCTTGGCAAGAAACAGACTGGCCCCCTTTTCCAGCACAATTTTCGTGGAAAAGGCAGCGGTTCCACTGTCTTTCCTTCCGGATGCCGCACGGATCAGAAGCGTCAGCGAGCTGTTCTCTCCCACATGAATCAGCTGTCCCTGCGAGGCCTCGCTTCCATCCTGAAAATTCACACTCCAGGTCACCGGCTCATCACATTTCGTGTCCGGTTCTACTTCAAGCATCTCAACTGCGGTTCCTGCCTTTTCAAGAAACGCATCATACTCCGCTCCCAGACCGGTTCCAAACGTCTGCGGATGATAAATCGGAACCTTTCCTGCAATTACCGCTTCCGGCTTCTCCTCCGGTGCGTGCTTCCTCAGCCAGTCCGCCGCTTCCTTTCCTGTCATCCGGAGGTGAGATACTCCCTGCGGGAGCTCTTCAAAACGGGTCTCCACCTCCGTGGAGGCAGAAAGTCCCTGGGACACGGTTCCCTCATTGGCTTCCAGACGATTCCAGGTCAAAGAGGGGATATGGCCGACTTTCATTGCTGTCTTGCTCATGTTACATTCCCTCCATTTCCAGACGAATCAGGTTATTCATCTCCGCCGCATACTCCAGCGGAAGTTCTTTGCTGACAGGGTCCGCAAAGCCGGAAACAATCATGGCTCTTGCCTCAGTCTCGCTGATTCCGCGCGACATCAGATAGAAAACCGCCTCGTCACTGATACGCCCAATCTTCGCCTCGTGTCCCACATCCGCATCCGCGGTGCGCACATCCATCGCCGGAATGGTATCCGAGCGCGAAATATCATCCAGCATCAGGGACGCACAGTCCACAGATGCCTTCGCACCCTTCGCGCTCTTTCGGATCTCAATGCTGCTGCGATAGGTGCTGATGCCTCCATCCTTGGAAATGGACTTGGTATTGATATAAGAAGACGTATTCTCCCCGACGTGTATCATCTTGGCACCGGTGTCCAGATTCTGTCCGCCGCCCGCAAACGTGATGCCGGTAAACTCGCAGTGAGAGTGCGCTCCCTTCAGAATCGTTGTCGGATACAAATAGGAAACATGGGATCCGAAGGATCCGGAAACCCATTCCATCCTTCCTCCCTCCTCCACCAGCGCACGCTTGGTGTTGAGGTTGTACATATTCTTCGACCAGTTTTCGATCGTGGAATACCGGAGTCTCGCATTCTTCTTGACATAAAGCTCCACGCAGCCTGCGTGAAGATTTGCAATGTTGTACTTCGGTGCCGAGCAGCCCTCAATGAAATGAAGGTCTGCCCCCTCATCCACGATAATCAGCGTATGCTCGAACTGTCCCGCCCCTTTCGCATTCAGGCGGAAATAGGACTGCAGCGGAATCTCTACCTTCACGCCCTTCGGGACATACACAAACGAACCGCCGGACCACACAGCCCCGTGCAGCGCCGCAAATTTGTGATCGGTCGGGGGAACCAGGTGCA
>CALEFO010000057.1 GCA_937877165.1 uncultured Lachnospiraceae bacterium
TGTCACAGATATAAGTCGGCACCCACTGGGTAACGCCGTCCTTCAGCATTCCGTGAATCCAGACCGGAAAGAGAATCAGACAGATGCCGCTGACTCCAAGAAGCCTGCCGAATGAAACCGTTGCCTTGCCGTTTTGCCCGGAAGAGATCATTTCTGTTTCCGTGGAACAAGCTTTACAGGAAAGGTGATTCCCTGCCGGAATCTCTGTGCCCGCGTATGGTTGACTTTTCCGGTCAATACATTGAAACCCGAGCATCCATACAAAGGCAAGTGGGAGCATCACTCCTGCTGCCGCAAAGAACACGGCATGCCACCCGGCCACCTTCATGGCTCCCGCAGAAAGAAGATAGGACGTCAGTGTTCCGATCGCCATGCTGGACGCGAGATCCACGACATACTTCATTTTCCGCTCTTTGTCGTAGCGCTCCGCGAAAATCCGGATGATTGGCGGCCAGATCATGGACTGCAGGTATCCGTTAATCCCCCACAGTACAAGCATGGAGATGAAGTTCTTCATGCAGCCCATCAGGCAGTTGGCAAGGCCGGCACCCAAAAGGCCGAAGAACACCAGCTTCTCCGGTCTCTTCCGGTCTCCCAGAATCCCGTTGCACAGCTGCCCCGCCCCGTATGCAAAGAAATACGCCATGCTGACAGCCCCCGCCTGCGGCCTTGTCAGAACTCCATCTCCCAGAATGGAGGACATCGCAGAGGAATAGTTCAGTCTTCCCAAATACGAGGAAAAATAAACCAGCCAGCTCAGCCAGAACAAAGCCTTCCCCGCCTTCTCATCCACCTTTGCAGCTTCGATCTGCATACTGCTTTTACTCCCTTGATCTTCCTTTTCCGGTACCGGCCGTATGAAAAAACGCCGGATCTTCTTTCGGCTTCCTTACATTTTCACATTTTTCCAGCCATTCAGCATACAAATCCCACTGCATGGCTGAAAATGTCTGCTCCATTTTTTAGCAGAGGATCTCTTCGATGGCCTTTCCCTGCGCCCTTTGGAGCTCCAGTCCAAGAACTCTGGCGAAAGTAGGTGCCTCATCCACCACCTTCCCACTCGCCAGCCGCACGCCCTTTCTGAAATCCGGACCACAGACAATCATCGGAGGCTGCGGTCCCTTTTCCGGCATGTGTCCGTGATCAGAATGTCCGTAGCGGAACGCCGTGCGTCCTGCCGGAATGACCGCAGGGCCTCTCCATTCATCGGTAAAATCTGAATACCCATCGGTTTCCACAATAAAGGAGAATTCTCCTTCAATTCCGTACCGGTTCCTTGCTTCCTCTGCAGTCAGAACCTCCGAGATTCCATAGATTCCAGCCTCCGCCATCTCCTTAAGCTCCCGATAGACCGCCTCTTTGTCTTCATTCTTTGCAACATAGATTTCCGAAGACAGTCCGCATCCCTTGGCATAGGCTCTCCAGCCTGTCACCTTTCCTTCTGCGTCCGTGTCAATGTAGCCTCTTTCCTTCAGGAAGACGTTGAACGCTATGCTCCGCACGGCCTCCAGATGTCCGTGGTCGCTGACAACCGCAATGTCTGTACTGTCCTCAATCCCTGCATCCTTCACCGCATCCAGAAGCATTCCGATCCAGCGATCCGTGGCGATCAGTGCCTCATCCAGCTTGTCGCTGAACAGACCGTACTGGTGTCTTGTGGCATCCACATAGCTGGGATGCGTCATCACAAGATTCGGCCGGTACTTACGGATGATCTCGCAGGCGCAGGTGATCTGAAACTCTTCATCGGTCGGATGCTTGGATGTACTCCAGTCCAGGATGCCGATGTTCGGACGGATAATCTCTTCGAAAATTTCCGGCGAACACATCTTCCGATGCACCTCCAAAAGATTTTCTTCCTTCTCCCGGTCCTCATCCATGATCTCCGGAACAAGATAATCGATAATATCAAAGCCGCCCGCTGTCAGCGGCCATCTGCAGGAGCAGGTCGTAAGTCCCTTTTTCTTTGCCGCATGAAACAGAGTCTCGCACTGTACCTCCTCCAGGCGGTTAAACCAGGATGGTCTTGCGTTTCCCGGTTCAAAATGCTCATTGGCAATAATTCCTGTCCGATCCGGCGTACAGCCTGTCACAAGCGTCGTGTGCACAATATGCGTAAGGCTCGGATACACCGTCCGCATATGCCGGATCAGACTTCCGTTTTCCATAAGCCGCTTTACGTTTGGCTGCTTTCCGAGAAGTTCCAGATCCTCATATACCAATGCGTCCACGCTGACTACAATAAGATGTTCCGCCATTTTCCTTTTACCATATACCTTTCTGTCATCCGCTTCGCTTCTGCGGGCTAAATGAGCTCCACCATGTCGATGCCGGGCACCTGATTCCAGTCCGTCTCCGGCTCCGATTCCTTCCCCATGGTCCGGTAATACACATAGGCGCGCTGTGTTTTGCCGTTTTTCTCCTTGCTTTCCGCATCCTGCGTCATTTCGATGTCCTCGATCTGATCCCCACGGGATTTCATTTCACTCAGAATGAAATCCAGGGCCGCTCTTCTTGTGAATTCCACATACAGAATCCGGCGCTTTGCCCGCACATGCGAGGCATATTCCAGCCGTGACAGGACCGTCTCCGCAAGAAGGATCAAAATGGTCGTCAGAATTCCGCCCTCATAAAAGCCAGAGCCGAACGCAAGCCCCGTAACGGCAGTCGCCCAGAGACCTGCCGAGGTCGTAAGCCCCCGCACCTGATTTTTCTGCGTGACAATAATCGCTCCCGCACCGATAAAACCGATGCCGGCAATGACCTGTGCCCCCAGTCTTGCCATGTCCGAGGAATAATGCAGAATGATCACAATATACTGTCCCGTCATCGCGGTCATGCAGGCTCCGAGGCAGATAAGAATGTGCGTCCGGAATCCCGCCGACCTTCTCTTATATTCCCGCTCCAGCCCGATCGCTCCACCGCAGAGCATTGCACACAGCATTTTTACAAAGGTGGACAGCACGTTGATGTCCCGCAGAGCTTCCAGACCCTCGATCATTTCTACCTCCATCACATTTGCTCTAACTCCACGAAAAGAAATCCACGCAGGCGGTTTCTCCGACATGGTTGCACTAAATTTCATTGATCTCCTGTACGCAGGAAAGCTTCATCAGAAGATCCAGAACACTTCCGTGCGCGACATGCTTGGGAAGCCGGAGGGCGAGCACCGCGCTCGGGTTCTCACCCTTCTTTTTCCTTCCTTTTGCAATGTCCACATCGTAAATCACCACGTTTGTCTGATGTAAAGCTCCCAGAATCTCCTTCAAATTTCCAAAGCTCGTGTACTCCACATAGACATTCATGTCTCTGGACTTCTCCGCGACCCAGTCGGAAACCGGGGACAGGAACAGGTTGCTGCACAGGATCATCAGAAATCCGACCAGAATGCAGCTGTAATATCCCGCACCGATAACAATTCCCATGCAGGCGCTGGCCCACAGACTCGCCGCAGATGTCAGCCCCTTCACCTTCTGCCCGCGGTTGACCAGAATGGTTCCTGCCGCAAGAAAGCCAATTCCGCTTGTCACCTTCGCCGAATACCGGGAAACGTCCACGGAGATGCCATAGGCGGCAGAAAGCTCCGCCCACTGCCCGTGAATCATGTGGTAGTCATACTGGCTGGTCAGCATCGTAAGTGCTGCCCCGATGCTGACCAGCATATAGGTGCGAAGCCCTGCCGGATATCCCTTTCTCCCCCGCTCTATCCCGATGAAGGCCCCCACGAACATGGCCATGGCAAGCCGGAGCGCCACCGTTACAATATTAAATTCATGAAAATACGCCGCCAGTTCGCTCATCTTCGTATGACTGCTATCCGTAAATCACAAAGGTCTGCGGTGCTACAACCATGCTGTTCTTCCCAGCCTGCGCACCTCCTCCGATCCGGAAAACCTCTTTTCCCGAAACCGTAATTGGAGCAACCACCGATTCCGCCGACGGATTGACTGCAATAACATACTTTCCTCTCCGGTATACGAAAGGCATCTTTCCCTCTTCCGCATACAGAACTTCATATTCTCCGTCCGCCTGAAGATCCTCGTGATCGTGCCGCAGCGCCAGCACCCGGCGGACCGTATGAAGAAGCGAATTCGCATCCCTCTCCTGCGCTTCCACCGTCGGCGCATCGTCCGAAGGATCAATGGGCAGATACAAGGAATCTGCGCAGCCCTCCGAGAATCCGAGATTCTTTCCCGCCGACCACTGCATTGGCGTTCTCGCGCCGGTGCGGAAATAACCGCCTTCCTTCGTCGGGATATGCTCGTAGCGCATGCCGATCTCATCTCCGTAATACAGGAACGGAACGCCCGGCATAGTGAAAATCGTTGCATAAGCGAGCTTCAGCTCCTCCTCATCCAGTGTCTCTCTGGCACGAATGGTGTCGTGGTTGCAGGTCAGCATCGAAATATAGCTTCTTCCCTTTGTTTTGTCATAGTAGCTTTGATACTCCCGGACAAACGAGGTGATATCACCGTTTCCGTTCTTTTTGAAGAAGCTGTGATCCTCATCCTTATGATTTTCGTAATCCCGAAGAAGAGTGGAATATCCATTTCCCCTCTCATTCAAATAGAAATCCATGTCAAAGCCAGCATCTGCTGCCTGCGGCGGATTGCTCCATTCTGCCACAAACGCCGCCTCCGGATAGTCCCTTCGCACGCGGTCAAAAATATAATGCCAGACATGAGCAGTCCCCGACTTGTCCTTGTCATCCTTTTTGACCAGCGATGCCGCCATATCCACACGAAAGCCATCACAGCCATGCTCCAGCCAGAAGCGGATGACATCCACCATTGCATCTCTCGTTGCGATGCAGTCCGGATCATCGATTCCCTTCTGCCAGGGCTCCTGCGGATGAAGAAAGCCATAATTCAGTGCAGGCTGGCACTTAAAGAAGTTGAGAAGATACGTGCCCG
>CALEFO010000058.1 GCA_937877165.1 uncultured Lachnospiraceae bacterium
CCATGAAGAGAGGCATCACTGTTTCGGATAACAGCTTTGATATCCTGCGCCTTTTTGCAGCTCTGCAGATAGCAATAACCCATTACCTGAATTTGTCGATGCTGACCTACGGAAAGGACTGGGGGGGGGACGGTATTCTTTGGCTCGGGAAGAGGATCCTGACGCTTTTCCCGGGCCTGATTATTCTGCTTACGATCAGCGGGTTTCTGATGGGAGAAACGCTGAATCGCGTTCGGGACCGCAGGACTTTTGTTTGGAAAAGATTCCGGAGAATTTATCCTGGATTGTGGATCAACATGCTCTTTATTATTGCAGAGCTTCTTTGTCTGCTTGGCTGGAAAAACGTTCCTTTCCGGCAGATGGTTCGTTGGGCATTGGTGCAGGGAAGCGGTGTAGCGTATACGCCGTTTTTTTTCCAGAGTCTGGCAACAGGGAGCCTCAATGGAACGCTTTGGGCAATTATGGTGGAGCTCCAATTGTATTTCCTGATCTTCATTTTCTGGAAGGGAATCCTTCACTGGAATCGCAGAACATGGAATGCCGGTCTTGCGCTGACGGCAGCTCTGAATCTGATGTGCTGGCTTTTGGAGGAGAAAGCACTTTTGCCGGAAGGAGCGATGAAGCTTTTGCAGCGAAGCTTTCTTCCATACCTTCTTTGGTTTTATCTGGGACTGTATCTATGGCATTACAGAGATCAAATTTTGCCCGCTCTGGCAGACTTTTGGCCGCTTCTTCTTGGCGGATATACCGCATATAAGGCGTGCTGGCAAGAATTTCAGTGGAGTATTCCGGGGTATTATGCAGATCTGATTACCGGGATCCTGCTGCCTGTGACAGTTCTTGCCTGTGCCTATGGATGGGGCAGGCATCGCCTGAAGGCGGATTTGTCTTATGGAATTTTTCTGTATCACTGGCCTCTGATCAATCTGATCTTTTTCCTGGATCTTCCCGAAAAATGCCGCCATATTCCATTATTTTTGTGCTATACAGCAGGCTTTCTGCTGCTGGGAGCAATGTCGTGGTATGGAATCGAGCGGCGGATTGTAGGAAACAGAGGAGTAAGCCATCTGCAGAAATAATCGCAGCATCGGTGCTGCTGCACCGGCCGAAATGGTGAAAAAGGAGAAACGAATGATTCAGCTGCTGGTTTTATGGGGATATCTTTTTGCGATAAATGCCTGCATTGGAACCGGCGTATTGAGAATCCTGGAAAAATGCCTGCATGGGCGGCAGGAGAGTTCATTCGCCAGAGAAAACTCTGTTCCATGGATCGAGCTTGCCGGCGTGATTGCAATTACTGTTTATGCGGAAGCTTTCAGCTTATTTGGCCCGGTAGGACGTGAAGCACATCTATTGCTTCTTGGCGTGACTGCCCTTTTGGCATTCTGGTGCAGACAGACCTTGAAAAAGGCTGCAGGCAGAGTATTGAGAATTCTTTTTTCCTGGGATGGTGCACTCTATCTGTGTCTGATTCTGCTGACTGCTCTTTTTACGTCACGGGGAATGCAGCACACAGATACGGGAATCTATCATGCGCAGATGATTCGCTGGTATGAGGAGTATGGCGTAGTAAAGGGGCTTGGAAATCTTCAGCAGCACTTTGCCTATAACAGCGCAAGCCTTGCCTATGCGGCGTTCTTTTCAATGAAATGGCTGGTCGGACAGTCACTTCACGGAACCAATGGATTTCTTCAGGCGTTTATGGTGGTGTGGGCGGTCCGCGGACTGCGCGGAGCCTGGAAGAGACAAAATCACCTTGCGGACGGCTGCAGGATTGCGGTTCTTCTTTATGCATTGGTCGTTTCGGAGCGCATCATGTCTCCGGCGACGGATTTTTCTGCAATGTATCTGGTCCTGTGGATCGTCTGCCTTTGGGCGGATCTTCTGACAGAGGGAGAAGAACTTCAAAAAAGGGCCGATTTCGCAGAGAAGACATGCAGCCCGAAGGAGGAGCAGACGGCTGCAGAATCGAATCGGATTCACGGCTATGCACTTCTTAGTATCGCTGCAGCGTATGTTGCAAGCTGCAAGCTGTCCGCAGGCTGTCTTGTGGTCCTTGCAGTGTACCCTCTCGTAAAGCTTCTGCAGGGACGGAAGTGGAGAAGTATTTTCATCTATCTTCTTTGCGGCGTTCTTGTGCTGGCACCGTGGCTGGTTCGGAATGTTGTGATCTCTGGCTGGCTTCTTTATCCGTTCACGGCGCTGGATTTGTTTCATGTGGACTGGAAAATTCCGGCGGAATATGTGGAGCATGACTCGGCTCAGATCAAGGTCTGGGGGAGATGCCTGTATGATGTGACTAAAATTGATGACCCGATCTCCTCGTGGCTCCCTGCATGGTGGGGCGAGAAAAGACGGGAGGAGATGATGCTCCTGATCGGCAATGCAATTGCAGCGGCGGGGCTTGCTCTTGGCGCGGTGCGCACGGCGGCTGCCAGGTGTGGGAGGCTCCCGTTGGATAAAGCAATGCTGTATCTGGCAGTTCTCTGTTCCCTCGCCGGCTGGTTTCTGACAGCACCGTTTATCCGTTACGGGTTGGCCTTTTTGCTTCTTCTGCCCTGCATGGTGCTCGGAGAGTGGATTCGGCCGGTGCGGATGGGACCGGTCAGAATTCTGTCAGGTTTTGGATGCGTGGGAATTTTTCTCTGCCTCGGAATGTTCTGGGATTACTATGTCCTGTTCGATCTGGTCTGGGTAAAGCAGAACATGCGGTCGGCATATTATGTGACGCAGCAGGACTACGACCGGCCGGAGGTGTATCCCTATGAGATTGAGGGAGGGCTTACGGTCTATATTCCGAAGGAAGGAGACAACATCAGCTATCATGCATTTCCGGGGGATGCCTACCAGTCGATGGCAGAGCGCGTGAAAATGCGCGGAGATGATATCCGGGATGGATTTATGACCAAATAGATGTCGAATTGCTGCATTCTGCTTTTCATTATGGGAATTTTAAATACGGCAGGAAACAAAATGCCTGGAAATATCAGAAAAAAGAGTAAATATTCGCAACAGGTTTTCCGGAAAATCTGTTGACAGGAAAGCTCGGTGTACGGTATGATACACCTTGCTTGCAGAAGTGGCGGAATTGGTAGACGCGCAGGCTTCAGGTGCCTGTGGCAGCAATGTCGTGTGGGTTCAAGTCCCATCTTCTGCACTCGGTTCCAAGCCGGATATTGCAGAAGAGGCGATGGCTTCTTCTGCTCATTTATTTCCGAGGCAGCCGGATCAAAAGGCTGCCGTGGCAATGTAGCAGTTTGGAACAGAAGAGTGTCTCCGGGGAAGATGATCCCCAGGAGGAATTCAACAGAATATGCGGGAGTGTCGGAATTGGTAGACGAGCAAGATTAAGGTTCTTGTGACTGCAAGGCCGTGTGGGTTCAAGTCCCATCTCCCGCAGTTATGCGGTCATAGCTCAGCTGGGAGAGCGCGTCCTTGACGTGGACGAGGTCGCAGGTTCGAGCCCTGCTGGCCGTATGATTTTAAACCTTGTATTTTCAACGTTTGTATTGATTTTCGTTGGAAATACAAGGTTTTTGTTCTTGCAAGACATTTTGTCTTTCCTGCCTGGAAATGGTTTGTGATATCGGGATTAAAATTTTGACTTTTCTTGTGGGAGAAAAAGGAAATCCGCTCCTGGTGCAGAATAATATCTTTATAGAGATTTTTGAATGCTTCGTGCAGAAGACATCATGGAATACCGGGGAAGCCGCTAAGCGGCAGGAGGCGGAGGATGAAAGTGGAAAGCGTGCAGGCACCGCAGCTGATCCGGGAGCAGCTTGAGGCCAGGGAGAAGGAGATCCTGGCGCCGTGGGCGGCCTTTTCATCGGAATCGAGAGGACGGCGAAGGGAGGAGCCGCAGGATGACCTGCGGCCTGTTTTCCAGCGTGACCGCGACCGGATCCTGCACTCCAAGTCCTTCCGGAGACTGAAGGACAAGACGCAGGTTTTCATCACGCCGGACGGCGATCATTACCGAACGCGGATGACGCATACCCTGGAGGTCTCGCAGAATGCACGGACCATCGCCAAGGCGCTCCGGCTCAACGAGGACCTGACGGAGGCGATTGCACTTGGACACGATCTCGGGCATACGCCGTTCGGCCACGCGGGAGAGCGGGTTTTGAACCGGCTCTGCCCGGAGGGCTTTGACCACGCGCAGCAGTCGGTACGGCTGGTGGAGGCTCTGGAGAAGGATGGGCAGGGCCTGAATCTGACCTATGAGGTGCTGGACGGCTTTGCCAACCATCAGACAGCGGGAAGGCCTGCAACGCTGGAGGGAAGGATTGTCCGCTATTCAGATAAAATCGCGTATTTCCATCACGACATGGACGATGCCATCCGCGGCGGAATTCTCTCTGATGATGACGTGCCGGAGGAGATCGCAAAGGTTCTCGGCCATACGATGGAGGAGCGCCTGGACACCTACGTGCATGACATCATCTCCAACTCGATGGGGCGGCCGGTACTGGAGATGTCTCCCGCTGTGGAGAAGGCCTACGGGCAGTTCCGGGACTTTATGTTCGAGAACGTTTATACAAACCCGAAGGCCAAGGGAGAGGAAGAAAAGGCGATGGGAATCGTGGAGCGGCTGTATGAGTATTACCACGGACATATCGAGCTTCTGCCCGGGTATCTTCGGCGCAGGATGGAGCAGTTCGGGGATTCGAGGGAGCGCATTGTCTGCGATTATATTTCCTCGATGACGGACCGTTTTGCGATTGCCAGATATGAGGACATCTACGTGCCGAAATGCTGGCAATAGAGCATCATTGCGAAATGTAACAGGTGCCGCAGGAAGACAGCGGCAGGGAACAGATATGTATTATCCGGAAGAAATTGTGGAGCAGGTGATTGCGGCGAATGACATCGTCGATGTGATCGGCTCCTATGTGCATCTGAAAAAAAGCGGGGCCAGCTACATGGGGCTGTGTCCGTTTCATAACGAGAAGACGCCGTCGTTCTCGGTGCATCCGGGCAAGCAGGTGTTTCACTGCTTCGGCTGCGGAGAGGGCGGAAATGTTCTGACCTTTCTCATGAAGTACGAGAACTACAGCTTCCAGGAGGCGCTGAAGGTCCTGGCGGATCGGGCGGGCATCAAGCTTCCCGAGGTGAATTACTCGGCGGAGGCGAGAAAACGAAACGAGCAGCGCTCAGAGCTCCTTGCGATCAACAAGGAGGCGGCAACGTATTACTTCAAGCTCCTGCGTTCTCCCAAGGGGCAGCGGGGACTTGCCTATTTTCAGGAGAGAAAGCTCTCCCCGCAGACAATGAACTCGTTCGGTCTTGGATTCGCGGACGGATCGAATTCCGATATGGTGGCGCATCTTCGGGCGAAGGGCTTTTCGGATGAGAACATCCTGCTCTCCGGCATTGCGGCTTATGACGAGAAGCGGGGACTGCACGACAAGTTCTGGAACCGCGTGATTTTCCCGATCATGGACGTGACGAACCGTGTGATCGGCTTCGGCGGCCGCGTGATGGGCGACGGGAAGCCGAAATATCTGAATTCTCCGGAGACGCCGGTGTTCGACAAGTCGAGAAATCTGTACGGACTCAACGTCGCCAAAAAGACGAAGTGCGGCTATTTCATCCTCTGCGAGGGCTACATGGACGTCATCGCGATGCATCAGGCGGGATTTACGCAGGCAGTGGCATCACTCGGAACCTCCTTCACGGACGGGCAGGCAGCAGTTCTGAAGCGCTATGTGAAGCAGGTGCTCCTGTCCTATGATTCGGACGGAGCCGGCGTCAAGGCGGCGATGCGCAACATCGGAATTCTGCACGCGGCGGGCCTTACGGGAAGAGTGGTCAACCTGGAGCCTCTCGGACCGGAGGAATTTCAGAAGCGCCTGGACGGCGCAGAAAACTCGTTTTTCTATCAGATCCGGCAGATCCAGAAGAATTATCAGATGGAGGATCCGGCATCGCGGTCCGAATTTTACCATGAGATCGCGAAGCGCCTGTGCGGCTTCGCGGATGAGATCGAGCGGGACTCCTACATCCGCGCGATGTCGGAGAAGTATTTCATCGACGAGGGAATTCTGCGGCGTGAG
>CALEFO010000059.1 GCA_937877165.1 uncultured Lachnospiraceae bacterium
TATCTGCATCACCTGGCTGCATCATTCTGCCCCATATCTGTATCCATCGGCACCTGTGTCTGTTCATATCCACGCACTTTCATAAACACCAGGGGAGCATAGCCTCAGGACAGCAGATTCTGTTTTTCCAGACCAGCCTTCCTTCTATGCCTGCTGCAGGTCTCCCCTTTTCCTGTGCCAGTAAACCCAGAGCGCCGCCGTACTCATTCCCCAGGTCATCGGATAAACCCAGTATGTGATCGCAATGTCCTGCACGAACATGCCGACACCCGCGATGATCACAATGCGGATCGCACACCAGCACACGAGGAAAATCACCATCGGCACATTGGCATGTCCCGCGCCGCGCAGAATCGCCGCCATGATGTGTGTATAGGCACACAGGAAGAAGAAGGGCGTCACGACCCTGGCTCTTGCAACGCCGTAGGCAATGACCTCCGGCGTCCGGTCAAAGGCCGCAACCAGCTGCGGGGCAAAGAGGAACAGAACCGCACCGACGAGCTCCGCCAGAATCAGTCCGCACAGAACGCCGAAATGCACGCCCTTTCCCACACGCTCCTTCTCATTCGCGCCAAGATTCTGGCTGACGAAGGTGGTAAGTGCCATGGCAAAGCTCGTCACCGGAAGAAAGGCAAAACCCTCCACCTTGCAGTAGGCCCCGATTCCCGCCATCGCCATTTCGCCGTAGGAATTGATGTAGGACTGAATGACAACATTGGAAAGCCCGATGATCGAATTCTGAAGTCCCGAAGGAATGCCAATCTGAACAATCTTCGAAACCATCCTGCCGTTCAGGCAGATGCTCCGAGGACGAAGGCGGTATACCTCTTTCGTCCGCACAAGGCGTACCATGGACAGAATCGCAGAGAGGACCTGTGAAATCACTGTCGCCAGCGCCGCACCTGCAACTCCCATATGAAGGCCTGCGATCAGAACGAGATCCAGCACGATATTGATGCCCGAGGAGAAAATCAGATAATAAAGCGGATGCCGGCTGTCACCCGCCGCCTGCAGAATGCCGACGAACGTGTTGTACATGATCAGCCCTGCGACACCCGCAAAATAAATCCGAAGATAGCTCACTGCATCCGGCATCACGGAGTCCGGCGTCCCCATCCACTGCAGGAACAACGGCGTCAGAAGGACTCCTGCGACCGTCATCACAACACTGCAGACAAGACCAACCGCCACCGCCGTGTGCACGGCAAGCTCTGTCTCCTTTTCTTTCCTTGCACCGATGCAGTGCGCGATAACCACGCCCGCACCAATGGCAATTCCATTGAAAAATCCGATCAGAAGAAAGACAAGATTTCCAACGCTGCTGACCGCCGCCAGTGCCGTACTTCCCTCAAAATTTCCGACAATCAGGGAGTCCACCGTGTTGTACAGCTGCTGGAAAAGGTTGCCGACAAACACTGGAACAGCAAACCGGATAATCCGCTGTCTGACCGGTCCGACGGTCATAAGATCGCCGTAGTCCGCTTCCTCATTCTGAATCTGTTCCTTGCTCACTTTGCCTTCCTCGCCATCTGGAATTTCCGGATTCCGAGCCAGACAATCGCAGCGATTCCGCCAATTGTCAGAATCCAGCCCCAAAGCGGAACCTGATGAATGTTATAGCAGCGAACATTAACCCACATCCGATTCGCCGCAGCATTCTGTTCCGGCGTGAAATAGCGCATGATGCTGGCACGCTGAATGGTTTCTGTACTCGGATACTGCGCACTGAGCTGACGATCCAGCTGCTTTGTCGGAACGGTCAGAACGTAATCCTGCGGATCCCCATCGTTTGCAAAGAAATAATTGACGTCATATTCCGCCGTGTCCGTCTCATCCTCATCCGCGCCGTAGTTCCAGTCCAGATACTCGAAAATTCTGGGATCCTTTCCCCCCGAGATGAAGGACGTGTAGCCGATGTAGTACATGTTGCGAATGGCGTTGTCCGGGCGGGACACGAAATTGATGAACGCCTCCGCCGCTTTCTGCTTCTCCGCGTCGTTTCCGATTCCGCTCTTTAACATGACCCATCCGTCAAAATAGATGTTGGTGCTCTCCTCGGGAACCGCAAAATCCAGCTGGAAATCATCCTCATCCGCCTGATCCATCGTGTAGACCGCATCGCCCGACCACTGATAGTTGGCAAGAACCTTGCCGGTGATCATGTCCGCCTTACCGGAATCCGTCTCGAAGGAATACACATTGTCCTTCATCGACTGCAGCCAGTCCTGCACCTTCGCGATCATTTCCGGTGAGGTATCATTCATAACCTCCTCCAGCTTCTGACTGTAATCCGGATCGTTCCGAAAGCTCTCTGAGGTCAGCTTGTCATGCTCCAAGGCACCGACTGCCGCAAAATAGCAGTCGCGTACGTTGTCCTTGATCGTGACGCGCCGCTTATAGGCAGGATTATCCAGAATGGTCCAGGTAGACGCAGCTTCCTTGGTCACCTCTGCCGGGTTGTAAACAATGCCGGTGATGCCCCACATATAGCCCGCCGCATATTTTGCCCAAGGCTCCCCGTTGATGTCCTCGGTCTCAAAGATGTTCTGCAGATATGGGGAAACCCCCTTAATGTAATAGTTATTCGAATCTGAGGAATCAAAGAAATGATCCGAAAGCGGCACAAGCCGATCCTCGCTGATCAGCTTCATGAACATGTACTCCGAAGGACAGACAAGGTCAAATGTGTCCCCCAAAGTCAGCATGTTGTAGAGGTCCTCATTGGTGCCGAACGTGGAATACTCCACGTTGACCTTGACGCCGTAATTCTCCTCGTACCAGCTCTCGAAGTCCTGCACCAGGGAATTGCGGCCGATGATGTCACCGCTTGGAAGATCGATCGTCTCGTCTTCATCCCAATCACCGGTGTCAATGTACTCTTCCCAGTTGCAGATGCGGAGCGTCACACTTTTCTCCGGCTTTGCGTTCTCTGCCGCCTTGCTTTCCACCGCAGGTGCCCCCATAAAAGCTGCAAAGGGTGCCGCAACGAGAACAGACAGAACGCCTGCGGAAATTCTTCCGGACAGCCCGCTTCTTTTCCGTCCTCCGTTCTGCAGGCCTGCTCCCTGCATTTTCCCTCCGGAAGAAGGGTTTTCTCTTCTCTGATTCATTTCTTTTCTCCCTTCTCCAGTCCGGTTCCTTTTCCCGCTTCTTTTGCCTGATACAGATTCATTCCCATCACAACAACAATAACCACCAGGAAAATCACCGTGGAGAGCGCCCACAGTGCCGTCTTGATCGTCGTCTGCGAGCCTTTGGTCGCGTTGACGACATAGGTACTGATCGTATCAAAGGTTGCCGGTTTGGTGTAGGTCGCGATGAAATAATCATCCAGCGAAAGCGTGACCGCAAGCGCAAAACCGGATACGATACCCGGAACGATCTGCGGGATCACGACCTGCATCAGAGCCTTGAGGGGCGTTGCTCCAAGGTCCAGCGCCGCCTCATACAGACTGGAATCCATCTGTTTGATCTTCGGAAGGACCGCGAGATAGACAAACGGTGCGCACAGAGTAATGTGCCCAACGACCAGCGGAATAAAGGTGTCCTTACTGATCCTCATGACGACAACCAGAAGAATGCACAAAGAAAAGCCGGTCACAACATCTGCGTTGACAACGGGAACCTGGTTCATCGTGGAGATTGCGCGGCTCACTTTCTCTTTGGAATAGAACGCGCCGATTGCGCCGAGAGTTCCCAGAACCGTCGCTGCGGCTGCCGCTCCGATTGCAAGAAGCAAGGTTCCGACAATCATGTCGCGGAGCTCACCCGTCGTAAAGAGTGTCACATAGTTATGAAGGGAGAAGCTCCGGATTGCGCCGATGTTCGTGGAATCCGTAAAGCTGTATACTGCCAGAACCAGAATCGGCAGATAGATGAAGAGCAGCACCAGGCCCAGATAGCCCCATTTCCATATCTTTTTCATCAGAGCAGTGCCCCTCCCCGGCTTGTTTTCTCTTCACCGCCGTCCGTCAGCAGCGTGAACAGGCAGATGATTCCCAGCAGAATCAGCGCGATCATGGATCCGCCGTTCCAGTTGTAAGCGGCAAAATAGCTGCCGATCAGGCTGCCCATGATATACGTGCTGTTGTAGAGCATATCCAGCACCACATAGTTGGTCATGGCCGGGAGAAACACCATAGAAATTCCGCTCATGATGCCCGGTACCGACAAGGGAAGCGTCACGCGAAGGAATGTCTGCACCTCATTCGCGCCAAGGTCCATCGCCGCCTCGCGGAGGGCGCCATCCAGCCGTGAAACGGTCGTATAAATCGGCAAAATCATAAACGGCAGGAAATCGTAGGTCATACCGATCACTGCATTAAAGAAGGGATACATCGCAAGATTTCCTTCCAGCACGTTCAGGATTTCCTTCAGCGCCGTGATGCGCAGGGAGAAATTGATCCACATCGGCAGCACAAAGAGCATCACCACCGCCGATTTCGCCTTCAGCCTGCTGAACGCCAGAATGCAGGCGATCGGATAGGCGAGCAGAAGGCACACCATCGTCGTCACAACCGCAACGGCAAAGCTGTAAAACAGTGTTCCCAATGCATTGGGATCCGTAAAAAATCCGGTAAAATTCGCCAGCGTGAACTGCCCGGAGCCATTGGTGAACGCATAGTAAATCAGAACCAGAAGCGGTGCCACCACGAACAGCACCAGATACACTGCATAGGGAATGCAGAGGGATTTTCTCGTAAATTTGAAATGCATTTCGCGGCTCCTTATTTCTTCAGACTGAAGGTCATCTTCTCCACCGGCATGATCAGACCGACACGGTCCTCCATGTTCCAGAGATCTTCATCATACACAACAAAATCCTGTTCCAGCTCCGTATGAATGACATACAGGTAGTGGTCGCCCTGATAAATCAGATTGCTGATGTTGCCCTGGATAAGGCCTTCTTCCTGATTGTCCGTCATCTCGATGTCGCCCGGCTGGATGGACGCAAGGACACGGGTGCGGTTCAGATCGATGGCCTCCCCGTTTCCGTCCACCAGCGTCCCGTCCTCCAGACGTTTTCCACCCTTGATGAGCTTCGTAAGACTCGCATGCAGGAGCTTTCCATTGTATTCCAATCGATAGTCCCGGTTGATATCCACAGGGAAGGTGTTCGTGTGATCCTCTGCGATCATGATGTGAATGTTCTCCGGATCGAGCCGCATCCCCACGCGCTCGCCCACCTTCGCCGCATTCACTGACTGCACCATCATCTCGTTCCGGCCGGACTGGACCGCAATTTCATAATGGATTCCCTTGAAAATTACGGACGTCACAACACCCTGAATAATGCCGTCCTCCGGCTTCGTCAGCTCAACGTCCTCCGGGCGAACCACTGCCGTGATGTGCGTTCCTTCCGCCACGTCATCGACGCATACAAACTCGCCGCCGCAGAAACGCGCCTTCAGCTTTCCTGTCATGATGCCGCTGAAAATATTGCTCTCTCCGATGAAGTCCGCAACAAACGCGTTCTTCGGCTCGTTGTAGATATCTTCCGGCGTTCCGATCTGCTGGATGTGGCCTTCGCTCATGACGACGATCTTGTCGGACATCGTCAGTGCTTCTTCCTGGTCATGCGTGACATAAATGAAGGTGATGCCAAGCTTGTCGTGCATGTCCTTCAGCTCGATCTGCATCTCCTTGCGCATCTTCAGATCCAACGCACCAAGCGGCTCATCCAGAAGAAGGATCTCCGGTTCATTCACCAGCGCTCTTGCAATGGCAATTCTCTGCTGCTGACCGCCGGAGAGCGTTGCAACGTTCCGCTCCTCGAAGCCTTCCAGATCCACCAGGGACAGGACTTTCTTCACCTTGTGCTCGATGACATCCTTCGGTGTTTTTTTCTGCTTCAGGCCAAAGGCGATATTCTCATAGATGTTCATATGAGGGAACAGCGCATAGCGCTGGAAAACCGTATTAATCGGTCTCTCATACGGCGGCAGATTTGTAATGGATTTCCCATTCAGCAGAATTTCTCCTGAGGTCGGCAGCTCAAAGCCCGCGATCATTCGCAGCGTCGTTGTCTTGCCGCAGCCGGAAGGTCCGAGAAAAGTAACGAATTCACCGCGGCGAACCTCCAGATTGAAATCCTCCACGGCCGTAAATCCGTCACTGAACGATTTGGTAACGTGCTTCAGTTCGATGATGTTGGTGTTTTCCATAATGCTCCCCTCATAAGCTATATTGACGGGACATTCGTCCCATGTCCTCATTCTCTTCTCAATGAGGACAAAACTCGTCTTTGCTTCGCAAAGCCTCGTTTGGGACATTCGTCCCATGTCCTCATTCTCTTCTCAATGAGGACAAAACTCGTCTTTGCTTCGCAAAGCCTCGTTTGGGACATTCGTCCCATATCCGTCGCACTTGGGGCATCCTTATGAGCAAGCTCCCAGGATGCCCCAAGTGCTCCGTCTATTGTCCTCATTGTGATCAAAATTCCGGCGGGGTACTGATCCAGAGAAACTTTGCTGGCCGGCTCCCCGGGTTGGAAATCCGGTGCCGTTTGGTGGTCCGGTAATAGAAGCTCTCGCCTGCCTTGACCCGATACACCTTGTCGCCGAGATACACATTCAGTCTCCCGCTCATGACATAGCCGAATTCTTCGCCGGAATGCGGCTTGTCTTCCTCCAGGGTCTGATGCGGCTGAATTTCCACAAGAAGCGGTTCCATCTGAAACTTCTGGGCAGACGGGATCAGCCAGGTTGTCCGGCTGCCCTGATCATCCACCTTCTGGAAGCAGTCCGCTTCGGTGAAGACGACCTGCTCCTCTGCACCTTCCTTGAAGAACTCCGCCGGTGAAGAGCCCAGGCATTCGATCAGATCCAGGAGCGTCACCACGGAGGGCGAAACCTGTCCGCGCTCCAGTTGGGAAATAAATCCCTTGGTCAGCTCCGTTCGGTCTGCCAGCTCCTGCTGCGTCAATCCGTTCCGATTCCGCAGATCCTTAATCCTGCGTCCGATCTGCTCATTAATCTGTTCCTGTTCCATTGATCACTCTCTGCTGCTCATCCAGCCGTATCTGTCAGCGGCCTCCAAAGAATTCTGCAGCGCCCTGCTTTCTGTATTGCTTTCTATATTCAGGAAATGGTTTCTCCGGTTCTTCTTTTCACGCACGGACAGTAAACCAGAAATATCCTATTACTAAACTTTTAGTCCAGGGACGATTATACTATTGCTAAACTTCCTGTCAATTATCAACGCGATTTTTTACATAAAAAATACGCGCCTGTTACAGATTATTCTTTCTGTCCTGCCTTTCCAGCACCGCAAATGCAATGACGCAGATGACAACCGAGGTCAGAGATCCCGCCGCCGTGGCAAGTCCCATGGGAAGAAGCGTTTCCGGAAACATCACCGAGGTCAGATACACACCGGGAATACGGACCAGTAAAATGGCAATGATGTTATGCAGTAAGGAAAGTCCGGATTTCCCGCACGCGCAGAAATATCCGCTGAAGCTGAAGTGAATTCCCGCAAAAATGCAGTCCAGAATATATCCGCGCAGATACTGTCCTCCCGCCGAGATGACGCCTGGATCTTCCGTAAACAGTCCGACCACCGACGGGGCGATAAACTGCATCAGAATGGAAACCGCCACACCGAATCCCGCAGCGATCAGAATGGCATAGCGAAGCGTAAGCTTCGCCCGATTTCTCTTCCCCGCCCCGATGTTCTGCGCACCGAGCGCAGACACCGTAGAAAGCATAGAGGACGGCACGAGGAACAGGAAGCTGATGACCTTCTCCACAATGCCGACAGCCGCCGCATCCGTCAGTCCGCGGCGGTTCGCAATGATCGTGATGACAATGAACGCCACTTGAATCAGGCCGTCCTGGGCGGCGATCGGAATTCCGATCTTCAGAATTTTCCGCATGGTTTCCCGAACCGGTTTTAGCTCCCTCCGGGTAACGGCAATCCCGATGTTCCCCCTTCTCATGGCCGCCAGAGCGGTCACCACGCTGATCAGCTGGGCGAGGGTCGTACCGAGTGCCGCTCCCGCAGGCCCCAGATGCAGCGCTCCCATGAACAGATAGTCCAGCGCAATGTTCGCCGCACAGGCCACCGCGATGAAATACATCGGATGCCGGGAATCTCCCAGACCACGGAAGATGGAGCTGATGATGTTGTAGGCTGTGATGCAGGGAATTCCAATGAAGCAGATCGTAAGATACCGGACCGTTCCTTCTACTGCTTCCTCCGGCGTTGACATAATGCCGACAATCGGCCTGACCAGCGCCATCAGGAGCAGTGTCATGACAACCGACACCACCATGAAGAGTGTCACGGAATTGCCGACACCCAGAGAGGCCTCACTGCGGTTCTTTTTCCCAACCGCCTGCGCGATGCTGACCGTCGTCCCCATGGCGAGTCCCACGATGATGACCGTCAGCATATGCATCACCTGTGATCCGACCGACACCGCCGTTGTCCCTGCAACTCCCTCAAACTGACCAATGATGAACAGATCTGCCATTCCATAAAGCGTCTGCAGGAAATAGGACAATAAATACGGGAGAGAAAAACGTACAATATTGTGAAAAACGCTTCCTGTAGTAAGATTCTGTTCCATCGTTCCGGATCCTTTCGACCTTTCCTCTGCTGCATCCTCCTGTCTTTCCATGCGGAAGGAGGAAGAAATTGTTTGACAAGTGCTATAAATGTGATTGTACGACTCCTTCTGAATAAGATAAAGTAAGAACGCACGCGAGGTGCTGATTGAAATTCCTGAAAAGCATCAGGAAGGCCCCGGGGAATCCGAAGATCCCGAGGCCTTCCTGTCGTTTGTCATACAGAATTCACTTTGTTGTTACAGCCTTCGCTTACCGTTACCCGGTACCAGCTTCCAGACAGCGATACAGATCAGGCTGGTAAGGAGCATGTCTGGAAGGGTGTTCCCGACGGGAAGATCCACTCCCATGAGAAACCGGTAGAGAACAAAGCCGATCACCCAGATCACCGCATTCCTCACGTTCAGGCCTTCGCTTTCATGATCCTGCTTCAGAATGAAGTAATCCGCAATCTGAATGGCAATCATGGGCGCGAAAACGGATCCGATCAGATACAGAAAATCCGTAATGTCATCCATATTGAAAAGGACCGCGCCAATGGTACCAATGACGGTAACCCCCATGGCGACCTGCTTCCCATGACCTTTCAGCTTCTCCGTCAGGGACTCCGCGGAAATTCCCGAGGACCAGGCATCAAGGAAGGTCGTCGTAACCGTCGAGAGAATCAGGATGAGAAGTGCCGCGATTCCAAGACCTGCCTTGACCATCAAAGCCGCAATGTCGGACTCTCCGGTAACAATCGCAGCCCCCATACCGATGATATACATCCACACGGAAATCAGGCCATAGACAACAACACTGACAAGCGTTGCCTGCCCGGGTTTGTCCGCCTCTCTGGTGTAATCGCTGATAAGAGGAAGCCAGGACAGCGGCATAGCTACCGCGAGCTCCACCGCTGCACCGAATGACATGACATCGCCCGCTGCACCCTCCATCGGCACGCCTCTGCGGAAAATGATGAAACACAGCACAATGGTGAGGACGAAAAGTGCCGTCATCGAAATCTTGTTGACAATGCCGAGATTGGTAATCCCGATGGCGATCCACAGAAGAATCAGCGCACCGATGACAATCGCCCACACCCAGCTGCCGATGCCGAAGATCTCATTGGTTGCCTGTGCTCCGTCGTAGATCATAATGGCGGTCCAGCCGACCAGCTGCAGAACATTCAGGAGGGCAAAGAAAACACAGCCCTTTTGGCCAAAGCTCATCTTCGTCGTTTCCATGGAGCTTTTCCCGGTGCGTCCGCCGATCAGCCCCGCAAAATACATCATGGCACATCCGATGAGATGTCCCAGAAGAATCGCCGCAAGGCCTTTGGAAAAGCCGAGCGGTGCAAAATAGGTTCCCGTCAGGATTTCGGCAATGGATACACCGGCGCCGAACCAGACAAGTGCTGATTGAAATGATGTCATTTGGCCTCCTCCATGAATTTTCCCTCAAATGCAAATGCGTGGTTCATCGGCCCGCTTCCATGACCGAGATCCAGCATCGCCCCGAGTGCTCCGGAAATGTAATCCTTGGCCCGAAGGACAGAGGTATCCAGGTCAAATCCCTTGGCAAGATTTGCCGCAATGGCGCTGGACAGTGTGCACCCCGTGCCATGTGTGTTGGGATTGTCAATTCTCTTTCCCTCGAACCACCGGTAACTTCCGTTCCGATAAAGGAGGTCGTTGGCATCATTGAGACTGTGACCACCCTTGCACAAAACCGCGCAGTGATAGCTCTCGCTGATCTTTTCCGCAGCGGCGATCATGTCTTCGTTTCTGGTTACCTTCATTCCGGAGAGAACCTCGGTTTCCGGAATGTTGGGCGTCAGGATCGTTGCAATCGGCAGAAGCTCTGCTTTCAACGCTTCGACCGCATCCTCACTGATCAGCCTCGCCCCGCTCGTGGCCACCATGACCGGATCCACCACGATGAAATTCGGACGATAGCGCTTCAGCTTGTCTGCGATGACATGAATCAAAGAGCTCTCCGATACCATGCCGATCTTGACCGCATCCGGGAAGATATCCGTGAATACTTCATCCAGCTCCTCCGAAAGGAACTCCGGAGTCGCGTCCATAATTGCAGTAACGCCGGTTGTATTCTGCGCAGTCATGGCGGTGATGGCGCTCATGGCGAAAACGCCGTTTGCCATCATCGTCTTGATATCTGCCTGAATGCCGGCGCCTCCGCTGGAATCACTTCCGGCGATTGTTAATGCTGTTCTCATGTTTTACCTCCTTATGAGAAACGTCCCGACTGTCTTTTGTTTTTGAAAATACGGCAGTTTCAATGGCGTCGAAACTTCTCCCGAAACCATCGTCCCTGTCACAGCGGCAGACGGGCATTAATTTTATATTCCGGCAGAAGGTGGTGCCCCCGATCTGCCGGTGCATGCACATGCCCGAAATTTCCCGCTCATCCGCATCCGATGCGGACAGGCCGGCCATTCCCGGTCATGCGTTGAAGCCTTATTCCGCCAAAAGATCACGCATATGCTTCAGTGCGTGGGTTTTGGCAAGGACTGCGATCAGAACGGCAGCAATGATGGTGCCTCCGACCGTGCTGACGAGAAAAGGAAGAACATAGGTAAAAACTGCTGCTTCCTTTCCCATGAAGTTCACCGCAATGGGATACGCCAGGATCCCTCCGAGGACCCCCGTTCCGAGGACTTCGGCAAGATACGTCGGCAGATACTTCTTCGTTCGAGCAAAGACGAGACCGCAGCAGAGCGCTCCGACCATGCTGCCCGGAAAGGCAAGGAGCGTCCCCGTTCCCATCATGTTGCGGATCAGGGAGGCAATAAAGGCGATTCCCACCCCCCACCAGGGTCCCAGAAGGACGGCCGCCAGTACATTGACCATGTGCTGGATGGGGAAGCACTTGCTCGCTCCGACCGGGATGTAGAATCCGGACAGAATGATGATCAGCGCGATCAGCATGCCGGATGTTACCAGTTTCTTCAGTGTTTCATGCTTCATGATTCAAAATCCTCCATTTTCCTGATCGGTTCATAAGAATTCTGCGGTGCGGGATCAGGTGCCGCATCCACATGATTGAAAAGCCGGTTGCTTTCCTTCCACAGATGGCGGCAGGATGCCCCGATATTCCCGGAAGCAAAGATTCCGGAGATCACTGCCACACCGGAAAGCCCGGACCCTTCCAGCAGATGAATGTTGTCCTCGGTGATGCCGCCGATTGCGCACACCGGAATGTGTACAGAGGACGTAATTCTTTTATATTCGCTGCGGTCAATCGGCCTGGCATCCTTCTTGGTCGCCGATCCGAAGGCCGCTCCACTTCCCAGATAATCCGCACCGTCCTTTTCTGCCTGAACGGCTTCTTCCACATTATGTGCAGTAGCTCCGATGATCTTCGATGGGCCGAGAATGGCTCTTGCCTTCTGCACAGCCATGTCACTCTGTCCGACATGAACACCGTCTGCGTCTGCCCGGACGCAGACCTCCACATTGTCATCAATCAGAAGCGGCACATGATACCGGTGGCAGAGCTCCTTCAGACGAAGAGCCTCCTGCAGAAGCTCTTCCGAATCCATCTCCTTCTCCCGCAGCTGCACCAGAGTGACTCCGCCCTGCAACGCCTCTTCCACAACCTCCTCCAGAGTCCTTCCATGCAGCCATGTTCTGTCTGTCACGGCATACAGCCACAGCAATGATCGGTCTGTTTTCATCTGTCCCCTGCAGTCTCCTCTCCCTGTCATTTTGCCCGGTCCGGTACGCGTCCTTTGTCCCGGGCCGCACATTTCCCGGAAATTCCATGCCCCCGGCTCTGTCCGGTATTCTCCGGAAGCATCGAATCCGGTACGTTCCTTGGGCGGCATCTCTCACATCCGGCTGATCCGGTCGATCAGATACGTCCGGAATGTGGCCGTTCCGATATGCCCGGATGAACACATTTCTTTCTCCGCATCCGCAGCAGCCTGTCCATAGATTCTCAGCGTCTCATGAACGATCCGGACATCCCGGCCGGCATCCTCCGGGTTTCCCGCAAGGCTGGCGGCAAGAAGTCCGGAGAGCATACAGCCGGAGCCTGTGATGCTCTTTAACAGCGGTGTCCCTGTGCGGCTGGTCCGAATCTCCTCTTTGTTTACCGCATAGTCCGTCTCCCCGGTAATGGCCAGCATGGTATCCAAACGTCCAGCAAGCTCCTGCAGGGCGGATGGTGTCAGCTCAATTCCCGCCGCCTCAACGCCTTGCGATGCAAAGGTCATTCCCTGCAGAGCAGCCGCCTCCGACATATTGGCCCGGACGGCCGTCATATGTACCTCGGACAGGAGCTTTGCCAGGAATTCCCGGCGGTAAGCCGATGCTCCGGCACCGACGGGATCCAGAACAACCGGGATTCCCAGCTCATTTGCCTTCCTTCCGGCAAGAATCATCACCTCCAGCTTATTCTCATCCGGCATTCCGATATTCAGGAGCAGAGCCCTGGAAATGGATACAATCTCCTCCACCTCTCTTACATTCTCCGCACAGATGGCGGCTGCTCCGGAGGCAAGGATCATGTTGACCACATCATTTCTGGTCACGGCATTGGTAATGGCATGGACCAGCGGACGCTGTTTTCGTATGCCGTCAAAGAGATGATTCCGGGAATTCTGCTCTGCAGAGCCGCAAAAGGACATAAAAAAAACCTCCCATGGTAAAATGGGGGGCTCAATTCCGAACTTCTTCTGCAGAACTCCGCACCTGTCTCTTTCGTCCGATCGGTTGCGGCCGGCATTGCCAGCCATCCGAAACTCCTTCAAAGATATGTGGTCGGAATCTGTATCGAATTTCTGCTTCCTTACGCCGGTATTATCCGGTTCAAGTTTTAAGGGTCCGAAAGCTCCGTCTGCTCTTCCGCAGTCCGACTTCCGGTCTCAGCGTTTGCGCCCCTAGCATTTATGAAATTAAAATCAGGATAATAATTCCACACGTTTCAAATTTTCCTGTGGAAATCATTTAAAGGGTAGATCCTTCCCCGTCAAATGTCAATGCCGTTCCCGAACAACACACGAATTGTCTCTCGGGCAGCATGTGCACAGCCGCTTCGCCGGCATCATGTGCCTGGCGAAGCCTCAAACATTACATGCCCCGCGTTTTCCCGGACATCACGCACCCGGATGACAGCCCTGTCCATAATGCGCATCAATCAGCTTCTTATTCATCAGCAGCACATAGAACACCCTTCCATAATAGGTGCTGTCTACAAGTCTTCCGTGATCGAACACCCTGACCTTCGTCCCGTCCTTCCGGACAAGAGAGAAGCTGACATAATCGTTCTCCTGACCGCCGTTTGCATTGATCTGTCTCCAGATGTCTGCTTCTACCGCCTCCCGGTCTGATTCATCAAGGAGATTGCGAAAGCTTCGTCTGGTATATGCGAAAAATTCATCCAGATCTCCGCATCCGGTAAGATGGAGCATCTCCTGGTTGGCGAACAGAAGCTCATCGTTCTGCGGATCCGCCTTATAGACCAGGAACGCTCCCGGCAGGTTTTCGGAAATATCCGTCAATGCAAAACCCATTTGCTTCCGGATTTGCTGAAATCCTTCCCGATACATGATGCAGCCTTGTTTTCCCTTCCGCTTTACTTCATACAAGGCGGCATCCGCACATTGCATCAGTTCTTCCCTCTTCTGCGCATGAACCGGGTATTCCGCATAGCCAAGCGAAATGGTGAAGGGATGCTTTTCTCCTTTATGGCAAAACTCCTTGTGCGATTTTGTAAAATCTTCCAGACGAGAACCCGGAAGACGGTACGTCTGATTTTTCAGCAGCAGACAGAATTCATCGCCACCATTACGTCCAATCACCGCGTCCCTTGGAAAGTTCTTCCGCAGCTCCGCTGCCAGGACTCTTAATGCCTGGTCACCAGCGTCATGTCCGTACATGTCATTGATGGATTTGAAGTTATCAATATCCAGCTCCGCTACTACAAAGCGGGAATCTGGATGCCTCGCAAGATACCGGTCCAGCAGCCGGTCAAACCCGCTCCGGTTATAGAGTCCGGTCAGTCCGTCCGTTTCCGCCAGCTCTCTTAAATACCTGCGCCTTTCCTCCAGAATCATAACTGCCGCAGTAAGTCCTGTCAGCAGCAGCACAATCATCCAGCCGCTGCATATGACAACCATCCGCAGGCCGCTGTTATCCCAGCCGTCCCTGGGCATTACCTGCAGCTGCCAGGTATCTCCTCCAATCCCAAACTGATAAGATACCGGCTGTATCATTTCTTCCCCAGAATCATATACCTCCGTATATTCCTGACTCCATGGAGACGTCGTTTTCAACAGTCTGCACTGATATCCGAAGCTCTCCAACGCTTTCATCGAGTTGGAAAAAATATCCGGAACGCGGATGATCACAATAGTGAAGCCCCAGAACTCCTTATGTCCGTTATGGTTCAGATACACCGGATTGCGTACCGCAAGTCCCCTGCCGCCCTGTTTTAAATCAAAGGGGCCCTGCGAGATGACAAGATCATTCTCCATGCCATAACGTGCATATTCTCCTCGCGACGGATCTGCCAGAAGATCAATCTTGCCTGCTTCATTCCCCTTCTCAGGATAAATCTCCGTCACCGTTCCTCCGGGTGCCAGCTGGATGCTCTGAATTGAGTCATTCATGAGATTTTCTGCCACCTCATGGAATTGATTGCAGCTTCCATCTTCACTGATGATGATCTGTTCCAGACTGTCGGTAATATAGATTCCGGAATTGATGTCCTCTTCAATTCTCTCTGAATAGGTCTGTGCGTTGGCCTCTGCGTTTTCCCGCCGTGCGGTCAGCTCTCCTGTCAAAATCCTGCCGGCTGCCAGCCGGATCAGCGCCGCACCGATGATAAGTTCCAAAGCTACCGCAATCCATATTCTCTTATGCCGAAAAAACTTCTCTCGCATTTTGAAAGAACTCCCTGTAAACTCCTGTACTATTCCCCGTATCCGGTCAGGCGGAAGCTGCCGGATCAGCCGGCCACGCTTTTCTGAGCGCCGCATAGGAGATCAGAAAATTGGCAAGCCAGCCAGCCGGTACCGCAAGCCAGACAAACGCAATGCCAAACCGTGGGGCACAGATCAGCGCAACCGACAGACGGATTGCAAGATTTACCATATTCGCGATAAGAAACGGACGCATAATTCCAAGTCCGCGAAGAACTCCGTCGGTTGCCATCTTGATTCCCATGAAAATGAAGAAATAGCCAAGCCATTTCATATAATCACCGGATACCTGATAGGCAAGAGCCGTTCCGTCTCTTCCAAGGAACAACGACGAAATCTGCGTATGCAGCGTTTCAATGACCAGAAATGCAAGAACCGCAAAACATGCATCCAGCACCAGTGCCGCATGATAGCCCTTCGGGATACGCTCAATTTTCTTCGCGCCAAGATTCTGGGAAACATAGGGTGAAACCGCATTGCCAATGGATACGAACATCAGGGAAAAGACATTCTCTACCCGCATCGTCGCCGCATATCCTGCAAGCGCCTGTGTCCCGAAGGGATTGACCACCGCCTGTACGATCATCATTCCAACGGATACGGTGGACTGCTGAAGAACCGAGGGAACGGCAATCCGAAGCATAGAATGCAGCTCCCCCCTGTCAAACCAGCGGAAGGGGCTCCGATATCTCCGCATCCGGTAAAAGAAAATCAAAAGCGAAAACACTGCAGAAATTCCCTGCGCGATAAGAGTTGCAAGGGCCGCACCGAACACGCCAAGCCCCAGACCTGCCACCATCCAGAGATCCATAAAAATATTTAAAACCGATGAGAAGATCAGAAGGGCCAGCGGAATTCTGGATTCACCGATGGAGGTGAACATGGTGGAAAGGATGTTGTACATAAACAAAAATGGGAATCCCATAAAGTAAACGCGCAGGTACAGCACTGCCTCATCCAGAATATCAGCAGGTGTTTGCAGCAGTTTCATCATTCCATGAGAAAAACCAAAGCCAAAGGCTCCCAGGAGCATACTGAGAATCAGAAAGCTGATCAGGGAGGTGGACACAATGGTTTTCATTTTCCGATAATCCCTGGCACCGAAATAGCGACTCACGAGCACGCCGGCACCGACACCGGCCCCCAGCGCCACGCAAATAAAAACATTCGTAAGTGCAGCGCAGGCACCCACAGCCGCCAGTGCAGAGGATCCCACAAACTGACCGACTATGATGGAATCGGCCATATTATATACCTGCTGAAAGAAGCTGCCGAGAATCATGGGCATTGCAAAAATCGTCAGCGCCTTAAGTGGCGCATCGGTGAGTAAGTATTCATCTTCTGACATGATTGTATTTCTCCACAGATTTAATTTGCCCCCGGACCCCAATCCGTTTCTATTGTATCAAAGCTGTCTCCATCAAAGAATCCTTTTCTGCCTCGTTTCATTCCGAAAGCATTGAAGGAAAAAGCTTTGTCGGGCTCCTGATTCACACGTTGGTAACAGCATTTCCAAGAAACAGTAAGGCTCCGGATTTCTCCGGAGCCCTACTGGTATCAGAACGTTTATGACATAAATATTGGCTCTTCAGGCATCCCTATGGGTAAGAAATCCCTCGCGTCAGCGTCAAAGCCGCTTATGAAAGAAACTTCACATAAAAGGGCCGTGAAGGAATGATCCATGCCTTCACGGCTCGTCTTATGCTCTATTACAGAAAACTTGTAATGCAGCTCTTAAACCTGAATCGGTTCAATCTTCACAATATCTCCTAAGTGTTCCACGGAAATGAACTTCAGAAGATTCAGAGTTCCATCTGCGTCAAGAAGTGATGCAAGTGCCTTCCGATCACGAATCTTAATGGTCCACTTATATCCCATGTAATCAAATGCGAAGTAAATATCATTCTTCGAATTCATGACTGCCTGCATCACATCCGAACTCAAAGTTGTCTTCTTGCCGATATTCAGCTGCAGCCACTGTCCGTACTGCGCATTCGAGATGGTCTTCTCCAGTCTGGTATCTGCCGGAGTATTCTCTAAGTCGGAGACATCATCTGTTACAACCGTTGTCAATGTTATTCCATACTTGTCACCGATATCATTCAGATCATTCTGGATCGAATTGTCTCCGGAGCTCTTCTTCGCGTTCTCCTCCGCAACCTTGGCATGGAGAGTTTTGATACGTTCAATATAGCTGTTCAAATATGCAAAATCTTCATCCGTTACCGGATTCTCGAGCATATCCTGATAGTTCAGAGCATTCGCTCGTTCTACTTTATCCTGTGCCTTTGCCAGTTGATCCTGAGCAGCAGCCAGCTTGGCATTCAGATCCTCAACAGCATCCTTGCGGTCCGTCAGCTCCTTTGCAAGATCGACGATCTTCTGCTTTGCAGCAGCAAGTGCATTCTCTGCATCGTGTACTGCCTTCATGATCGCGTTCTGGGACTCAGCGTCCTTCTTCGCATCTTCCTCGGCGTTCTTTGCTGCAAGAACCTCGGCATCTGCCTTCTGCAGCGCGTCCTGCTTGGAGGAAAGCTCTGTTTCTGCATTCTGCTTCGTCTCCTGCTTTGCTGCAAGATCATCCTGAGCAGACTTTAATGCTTCGGTTGCCTTTGTCAGTTCAGATGTTGCCTCATTCAGCGTGGTCTTGCACTTATCAACCTGCTTCTGCGCCGCTGCAACATCCTCATTCAGCTTTGCCAGATTCTGGGAAGCTTCGTTCTTGTTTGCTTCTGCTGCAGTGACAGCTTCCTTTTTTGCAGCAAGGTTATCTTCTGCATTCTGAAGTGCAGTCTTTGCATTCTCAACCTTTGCAGCCGCATTTGACACTTCCTGAGATCTCGTTACATATGTGTTGCACGCAACATTCCAAGCACCCTTGGCGTCATCGTACTTACTCTTCAGATCGCTGTACTTCTTGTATGCCGAATTTGCAACGCTCTTCTTCTCGTCAAGTGTAGCCTGCGCAGTCTGATTTGCTGCAGTCTTGTTCTGTACGTTGGTATCGGCCTCGGCAACAGCGGCGTTGATCTGTTCCATGCTCTCGTTCGCCTGATCGACCTGTGTCTTTGCAGTAAGAACATCCGCAGCCTTCTGCTTTGCATCGGACTGAGCCTTGGCAAGGTCATTCTGTGCATCTTCCACTGCCTTGGCCTTCTCGTCAGCATTTGCCTGAGCCTGATCCAGCTTTTCCTGGGCTGCCTTTACTCTGTCCTTTGCTCTGCTCAGTCCAAGCCCGGCAATGTTTCTGGACAGGCTGGAATCATTCTTTGCCTTTTCTGCTGCAGCCAGCTTCTCGTTTGCCGCATCCAGATCTTCCTGTGCCTTGGTTACCTTTGCTTCCGCTTCCTGCTGCTTCTGCTTTGCCTTTTCCAGGTCTGCTTCCCGGTCAGACTTAGCCTTCTTTGCATCAGTCAATGCATTGACGGCGTTATCCCATGCTGTCTTTGCATCTGTAAGTGCCTGATTGACCTTGTTGTAATAGGTCATGAAGCGGTTCTCATACTCATCAATGGTATAGGTCGTACGATTCAGGAAATCATGGCTCCAACCAAATTCCATTGCAGTTGTATTGCAGATATCTGCAAAACCATAACCTACGATGTAATTATCCTTGTTGACCATGTTCTGATAGTGCCCGGTTGCTTCCCAGAACTTATCCTTGTCCGCATATTCGCCGGTCTGGCCCTGATCGTAGATGTCCTTCTCATTGTAGAAGGCTCTCTCCGCATTCGTGACGCCAAAAGCAAGGTTCTCAGCCGTGGCAAACGCCCCCGTATGATCTACCTTTCCGTTATTCTCATCGAACTGCTGGTCCTGGTAATCTGCATTCAGCTCAGCCATCGCCATTGCCAGATCGCTGATCTTATAATCCACCAGTCCGGTGAAATTGGTGTCGCTCATTCGAAGCTTGTTCGCCGCCTTGATACGCTCAATGGCAAACTTCACGTGCTCAAGACTGGTAGAACTGTTTGCCTGCCCGAGACGAATTGCCTTATACATTTCCTGGCGGGTTGCCTCCGTGTACTTATCCGAATACCCCTTCATATCTGCGGACAGCTCGCCCTTCGTAAGAAGATTGTAGGCTTCCTTTGCGGTAGCATCGGTCTCCGCACTGTCCAGGAAAAATCCTGCAGAGCCGGAATCGATCACTGCCTGTGCATCCTCATAAGCCTTCTTTGCGTCTTCTACAGCCTTTTCCGCTGCAGTGATTGCATCCGCACTGTCGGAAACCGCCTGAGCTGCATCGTTTACACCAGTATCTGCTGCACTCTTTTCATTGTCAGCGGCTTCCTTTGCCGTAGTTTTCGCGTCCACGTCGCTCTTTACTGCATCATAAGCGCTTTCCTTGGACTTAACGTCCTGATCGGCAGCGTCATAAGCAGCCTGTGCCTTATCCTGTTCACTCTTATTGGAAGCAACGCTTTCCTCGGCAGAAGCCACATCAGCCTGTGCAGTCTCGGAAGCCTTCTGTGCTTCATCAAGGGCAGTCTGCTTGTCTGCAACAACCTGATTCGCTGCAGCCAGAGCCGTATTAGCATCTGCATACTGCTGGTTTGCTGCATCCAGAGCTGCTTTTGCCGCCTTGAATGCTTCGGAGTCCTGATCCGCATTTGCAAGAGCCTGATCGTACTGAGCCTGTGCAGCTGCAAGATCCCGTGCGGCCTGATCGGCAGCGGACTGAGCTGCATTCTGATTATCCAGTGCAGTATCGTACTCTGTCTTTGCGGCATCCATCACATTCTTGGCAGCGTTCATCTCTTCGCGCTTCTTGGTCTCTTCCTTGGATGCCTCATTCATTGCCGCTTCTTTATCTGCGTACTCGTTGTTTGCAGCATCAAGATTCGTCTGTGCATCAGAAACTGCTGACTCTGCGTCCTGCTGTGCCTTCTCGGCATTTGCAAGAGCCTCTGCAGCCTTGTCCAGATTGTCCTTTGCTGCCTTATACTCCGGCGAGGTTTCCTCTGCAGCTGCACTTGCTGCCTGGAATGCATTAAAGGCAGCATCATAAGCACTCTGTGCGTTTTTGACATTGGTCTCTGCGGCATCCTTCACATCAGATGCCTGATCCACCTGCCCCTGCGCATTATTAACAGCATCGGTTGCCTTCGATACTGCATCCACAGCATCGCTGACTGCCTGATTGGCATCGCGCTGTGCCGCTTCCGCCTGCTTCGTGGCTTCCTCTGCCTGTTCTGCGTTTGCCTTTGCATCTGCTGCGGTCTGATCCGTTACTCCGTTCGTATCCGCATTGTTCTGTGCATCCTGCAGGTTCTGATCTGCCTGATCCTTCTCTGCGTTTGCCTCTTCTGTTCTTTCCGGGTTAGAAGCAATCGCATCATTATTCTCCTGAATGGCGTTCGAAGCATCGGCCACGGAATCCTGCGCGGAATCCGCTTCCTTCTGTGCCTGATCCTTTGCATCCTGAATCGCATCCTGTGCCGCATTCTCTGCCTGAGAAAGCTCATAAGAACTATCGGCTGCACATACGGAAATTGCAGGAACCGCAGCAACAACGCCTGCTACGACTGCAACACCCCCCCCGTACCAATTTCTTCTTCATTCGTTCCTCCTTCGCTGAATCAGCCATCTGAAATCGATAAACTACTCCAACCATAAATATCTGAAGAGATTTTAACGCTTCTGTTTCTTCATCAGAATAGTGGCAAACTATTTCAAAGCTTGCCACCTCATGCCGAAATTGCGCAATTTCTTTTTTTAACTTTTTCGTATTCACAGGACTCCCCAATTTTTTCTTAACGGATTACTCTGTTCTCTTTCCACTGCATCATATCTCGCATGTTTTCATGCAGTTCAAAATAATAATTTCAGACATGTTTTCCATGGAAATCTTTTTGTTCGTTTTTTAAGGAGAATACTATGGAAAACAAGACAATTTCATCAGCTGCCTCAGCCATTTCACCCCTTGATCAGTTTATAGAGAAGAAATGTTCCGAATGGGACAAACGCAGATCCGCTTCTGCCGCGACATCCCCTTGCGTAAAGCCTGGCTATTCTCATCAATACTATGTTCCTTCCGTAATAAGTGGCGAATATCTGGATGATATCTTCTCCGGAATTCATGCAGACTCGGAAAATGTTGCTTTCTGGTCGGAAAAGAAGTGCGAAACAATATTTCTTTCTTATGTTCAGAATCAATTGTGGACATGAGAAAAACGCAACTTAAAAAATTAATACTTGCCAAACATACACTGGCTATCAATAAACGGAAGGATCGGGATATCTGGTATACACGTGATCCCAGAGATGCTTCCCGAAAAATTTCTGCCACAACGAAAGATGGACTATATCAAAAGCTCTTTGCCATCTATTACAACACAGAGTTTTTAACCATTGAGGAACTGTTCCCCATCTGGCTGAAGTGGCATGCAAAGCGAAAGGGAATCGTCAGCCGATCTGTCGTCAGATATGATCAGCAATTCAGGAAATTCATACTTCCAAACGATATCAGCAGGATGAAGATCAGGGAGATCAGGGGAAGCGATCTGGAAGCCTTTTTTGCATCACAGTCATCCACGATTTCTCATCATGATCTTACCAATGTGAAGGGAATCCTGAACGGTATCTATGATTATGCCGTTGCACACGATATCGTCACTGTCAATCTGGCACGTCAATATAACACACGTTCCATAAAGACCAAGGCTGAGAATTTGAAGGAGTACGAAGTTTTCACGGATATCGATCGCCAGAAAATTCTGAATCATCTGCAGGATTCCGATAATCCCTATGACATGGCTATCTGCTTTATGTTCTGTCTGCTTTGCAGGATCGGAGAAGTCCGGGCCCTGCACTGGGAAGACATCAATTGGGAGAACAATACGATCCTGATTCATAGTCAGATCGTGCTTCGAAAGGGAGATGACGAAAAAATGCATGCAATCGAGGTCTCACATACCAAGACGGGACATGATGCCGGTGTTCGTTCCATGCATTTATCCCAGCGCGCACTGCGCATTCTGGAAAAGGCCAGCGAACTGAGCGGAAGTCATGGATACATTTTCACTTCCACTTCATCCGGACACCCTCTTTACGACCGCACTTTTAACAAGCATCTTAAAAAGACGTGTCTGGAACTGAACATTCAGCCGCGCTCGTCCCATAAAATCCGATTCTGGGCGGCGTCCTCTATGGCAGCGAACGGGGCAGATATCAGTACGCTGATGGCAAATGGCGGCTGGTCAGATAAATCAACGGCGCTGCACTATCTGCGCCGTGTCGAAGTGGAACAGAAAACGAACCAGATTTGGGATAAATCCTTCAACTGATAGAAGGCTGTAACAGCTGGAAAGCAAAAAAATATCAGGACACCCATAGGACACCCAAAAGACACCCACGCCTGAACGCAAAGAAAAACCACAAACCCTTAAAAAATAAGGATTTGTGGCCGTCAAACACAGAGCGACAGACGAGGCTCGAAATCTGCAACTCGCCAAAAACATTGAAAGGAAAGGCTTTGCCGGACTCCTGATTTTCTGGTAACAGAGAAGTAACAAAAATTCTGCCTTATCTCCCACCTATATTTTTAGCGAACCATCACATATTCAGCAGGTCTGAATGGCTTCCTGTATCTACTAAAGTTAACGTGAGAATATCATTCTCAATCAGATAAATCAGCAGCCAGTCAGGCTGAATGTGACATTCCCGAAACCCCTTATAGACTCCCTTAAGTTCATGATCGCGGTATTTTTCCTCCAATGCCTTACCCTGACGTAAAACATCAATCACTTCATCAAGAAGTGCAAGATTCTTCCCGCGCTTTTTCATCAGCTTATAGCTTTTCTTATAAGCCGCAGTAAATTTTACCGTCAGCATTTACTCTTCCAATGCTTTCTTCAAATCTTCCATGCTGGAATATCCCGGCACGTCAGGATCATGGGATATTCTCTTGGCTTCTGCCATGGCATCAAGGACCTTCTTAGAATAATGCGGCACCTCGACACTAAACGGGAGTCCTCCCCTTAGAAGACACTGCTTGAGGAAAATATTAACGGCCCCGGACATGTCCATTCCAAGAGTGCTGAACAGTTCATTGGCCTGTTTCTTCACTTCTGTATCAATACGAATCTGAGTCGGTGTAGTAGCCATTTCATCATCTCCTTTTTGTTTATTTTACTACGTGTGCAATACATCGTCAATTATTTGTAACATATCACATTCTTTGCATCTTACCAATAAGACAGCGTCCCCGGCCTTTCCATTACATACCCGTTTCTACCGCGTTTCATTCCGAAAATATCCGACATATTTATTATATACGTTCTACAGCATTTATCACGAAAGAAGAAAGCCCATCCAGGCATTTCTCCCCGTGGTGCCGCAAAAACGCGGCACAGAAAGGTAACTATGGAAAAAGTCTATATTGCAGTAGTCAATCAGAATCATGCCGCAGATGTTCCTCATCAGGATATTCCCGGCACAGATCTTGCCTGCATCGTGAAGGTCCGGCAGGATTATGACCTGTCCTCCCATGTTGTCACAGACAAGGATCTTCAGGCCGCGAAGCTTACGGATGAAGAACTATTCGATCTTGCTTACCCGTCCATTTCCCCGGAACACTTTTACATCCGCCCGATTGAACAGGTTATCACAGGAGACAACAGAGAAGAACTTACCACAGATAGTACTTCGGACATCCCGCATCATACTATCTATGTCGTTTCCAATGAAGAAGGCCTCGACGGAGCCTCTATTCTGGCAAATCCGGCAGCGATGCAGCATGTTCAGTCACGCTTTGGCGGAAGCGAACTCATGGTAATCCCGAGTTCCGTGCATGAAATCCTGATTATTCGTATGGAAGACATTCCCGATGTACAGACAATGAATCAGATCATCCGGGAAATCAATCAGGGGGAACTTCGTGAAGAAGACCGTCTGGCAGATCACGCTTTCGTCTTCAACGGTCATTTATCGATCGTGCACAATGCATCACAGGCCCGGGAGCCCGAACATGCCGACAGGAAAGAGAGGTCCATATCATGTGTATAACTGCCGACGATCTTCAAAAGGCACTGGTTTTGATGGAGCGACTTCTCAGGGGGACGCTTATTGATGAACCCGATTTTCTCTCTGACGATCCCGAACATTCTGATCCTCAAAAGGCGAAGGGACCAGATTCCGGAAAGGAGCCCGCAGCATGAAGTACACAGAAGCCCAGCTCCTCCATCAGGAAGAATTGTCCGAGTCACGGAAGCGCATTCAGAAGAGGAAACAGCGGACAAGAAGACTGATTCAATTCGGAGCGATTGCAGAAGCTCTGCTCCCCGGATCAGACAAGCTGTCCCGGAAGAATTTCAAAAGCTCCTGTCTTCTCTGCTTTCCCCGTCAGGGCGCCGCAATCTCCCAACGGGAGATGAGGACATAAGCCAATCGCATAACGCATAGCGTTATAGAAGATTGGCGCACTTATCAGTGAAAGGAGTGATGCCTATGATTGCATATCTCAACGCCGTCTCTGTGAAGCGCAGTGCTGGAAGAAGCATTGTCGCAAGCAGTGCCTATATCAGCGGCGAGAAGGAAACCAATGAGTATACCGGCCTTACGCACGACTACCACGCCAAGAGCGGTATTATCCATTCCGAAGTTATGCTCCCGCCAAACGCTCCAAAAGCTTACCGATCTCCGGAAAAGCTATGGTCCAGCCTTGAATGTGCCGAGAAAAGTCCGCAGGCCAAGCTGGGGCTAAGTATTGTCGCAGCCATTCCGAACGAAATTCCGGAAGAACAGCGAATCGCTCTTGCAAAAGAATTCTGCCAGCAGTTCGTTGATCTCGGATGCTGTGTCCAGTTTGCCATTCATGATCCCGTTGCTCGTGATGACCGTGGAATCCCGATCAACGCGCAAGGCTTTCCCGCAAAATCGCCCGAAGAATATCAGCATCTGAATCCGCATCTGCATTGCCTGATCTGTCAGCGGATGCTGGATGAAAACGGGAAGTGGCTTGCCCGCACAGCTTGTCAGTACATTGTGCAGGATATGCATACCGGAGATGTCCGCAGCATGACCGCGCAGGAACTGAAGGCAGCCGGTGACCGCTGGCAGAAACAGTACCGGTATGACACAGGCACCCAGATTCAATGGATGACAAAACAGGAAGCCATCTGTATGGGATATGAACGGGTCAATCGCCTCCCGCGCATGACAAGGCACGGTATCTCTACTCCTGCCTCTTCCTACGTCAACAGTCCGCAGTTTCTTCATGACATGCGCCTCCACTGGCAGGACACTGTGAATCATTGTCTGGACCGTTATGCTCCTTCTGTCTCCGAACGCATTGACATGCGCAGCTATAAGGAGCAGAGAAATAACAAAATTCCTCAGCAGCATCTCGGAACTTATGCAATCAGGAAAGAGAGAAAATACGCCCGCTATGCTGCCGAAGGAAAAGACATTGCGCACACCCTGTCCGGCTATCTTGCTTCATTGAATCGGGAGGTACGGCGGCACAATCACATGATTGATGTCTATGCAGCTCAGGAACAGGAAACCCGGCAGATTATTCAGGGAGCAGAACGGCAGGCTGCCTTGCTGGAGGTCTACCGGAATCAATGGATTTCCTCCCGTGCCTATGATCTTGCCCTGACAAAGCAGTTCCAGCAATTGGACACAGATACCGAACAGCTCCGGGAACGTCTGGAAGCGTTTCAGACCGAAAGCAGCAAGATCAGTTCAAACATGATGCAGATTCGTTCCGAAAACTCTGACCTGTCTGCCGCCTTGGAAAATACGCAACGTCACTCTGACCGCAGGAAGTTGGAAGAACAGATTCAGCGGAACAATGCTCTTTTACAGAAAGGATCGCAACTTCTGCAGGAACTCCGCATCCAATATGGATACGAAGACGAATCCATATTCCGAAAGGAGCAGCAGCTTCTGAATGAGGCAACCCGTCAGACAAAGCAAAAAGAGAAACTTCTCCACGCAGCCAAACGACAGTCTGCGGAAGCAAAAGAGCACTACCTCAAACAGAAGGCCCTCGTGCCGGTTAAGATCCGACACCTTGTCACAAGTTATCAAGCCCAATATCGGCAGAAATCCTCTGCCGCCCAGATTGCAGCCGATATCGGCACAACTTTAACTCTCGTACTGCACGTGGAACAGTCCATCCTACAGGAAGAGGAACGCATAGAATGGCAGCAAAGCCATCAACAATAAGGAGACAAACTATGTTTACAATAAAAACTATAATCAACGCATTGGATGAAAATCTGGTTCATGAAGTTACCGATACTCTCTCCGCCTATCAGAAGGCCAACAGACTGGATTCCGCAAGAAGGAATCCTGCATCTGCGATTTATCGAATGGATGTCTGCTATGAAGCATGGCGGGCTCATAATCTGGTGGCCGGTCGCTCTGTTACCCGTGATGTTCCATTTTTCATTCACATCACGGTTTTGAATGGCATTGCACGCAGCGATTTCTTCAAAGCCGTATAAGATTAACCCTTACGTTTATCTGGACCGTCTTTCTGCCTCACGCAGCCGCAGAAAGGCGGTTCTGTTCCGTATCAGTATAAACGGTCGTCTATAATGAACTGCAGAACGATTGTCTGTATGAATTCGAGGAGGTCTGCTATGAACAGGACTTATGGCTACTGCCGAATCTCAACCAGCAAACAGAATATTACACGTCAGATCCGCAACATCACTCATGCCTATCCGGATGCCCGAATCATTGAAGAAACCTACACCGGGACAACGACAGACCGACCTGCCTTTGACCGGATGCTGCGGCAGCTCCAGCCCGGCGATACTGTAGTCTTCGACTCTGTCTCCCGCATGTCCCGCAATGCGCAGGAAGGTTTTGAACTGTATCAGCAGCTGTACAAACAGGGGATTCATCTTGTCTTCCTGAAGGAACCCCTGATCAATACCGACACCTATCAGCAATCCCTACAGACCGCAATTCCGATGACTGGAACCGCCGTGGATCCGATCCTCGAAGGTGTGAACGCCTTTCTCATGTCACTGGCAGAGACGCAGATCCGACTTGCCTTCGAGCAGTCCCAGAAGGAAGTGGATGATCTCCGGCAGAGAACCCGGGAAGGCATTGAGACGGCCCGCCGGAACGGAAAACAGATCGGGCGCCAGCCCGGCAGTCAGGTTCACCGGAAACGCGAAGCGTCCATCAAAGAACAGATCCGGAAATACTCCCGTGACTTTCAGGGAACACTGACCGACCAGGAAACCATGAAGCTGATCGGCAGCATCTCGCGCGGCACTTATTACAAGTACAAGGCACAGATGCGATAACGATTATATGCAAAGAAGTGCATGGAGGTTTTCTAAGAAAGCACCGAATGTCATGATAGTATTGCGCAATAATTTCAGCCTTTATTCGCATTTTATTTGATATATTGTAATATATGTATTTATGTGTATAATATACAGATATAAAGCAAGATAGATTCAGCTATTGCAGATTACACATTTGCATTGAAGATGAATTTGTCGCCATTGCCGCCTTGTAACAGATACAACCAATTATTCCAATGAGAAAAATCGCAATTATCAACTTACTCCTATATATTCCAGCTTGTTTGGCAATGGGAACAGTATATATCCACAGTCAAGCAGATACGCTAATCAAAACATTAACTCTAATAATTTTAGGCTGTGCAATAACAAGCGGTGCATATCTGTCGTTATTGATTTTCAAAGGCACAAAGTAGATTCATGGATCCAACGGAAAATCGGTATTTATTACTATTCCGGCATCTTTCTCACTGTCCATAGAAACTCTTTATGTTCTTTCCTCGCCGAGCCTTTTATTGCTATACAATATGCCTCTTCTTACCTTCTCAGCTTCTCCCACTCCTCATTGCTGGCCTGAATTTTCTCGGAGAGCGCATTCAGTTCCCTGTCTTCATAGTAGGCTGCCCGCTGCAGCTGAAAGATTCCGTAAGGACTGATCAGAAGCTCCTTTCCTTCACTCTGCAGCCGCAGCAGTTCATCTGCCGTATACAGGGCCTGTAACTGATAAGAGGTCGTATTCTTCCGTGCCGCATAACTGCCGCTGCTGCTGACCTGTCGCTGCAGGAACTGGCCTCCCAGCTTCTCAATCCATTGTGCAGTGGAACGATCCTTTGCCGACAGGATTACCGTATACTCGCAGTTGCTCACCAAGTCATCCACTCCGGCCTTGGATCCGATGGATTCCTCAAACGCAGAGATGGTTTGATTGATGATGTACAGAATCACGCCTTTGCTGCGAAGCGTCTTGATGGAAGAGGTCAGGAGCTTTGCCATATCCGATGAACCATTCAGCACACGTGAAACCTCGTCCAGAACGAACAGGCAGCCTCTCCCGTTGTCCTTGGATGAATCCGGCAGCTCCATAGCCGCATCCAGCATCTGTGCCAGAATGATGCGCGTCAGGGAGCTGTACTGTTCCAGCTTCGATTCATCCAGTGTCAGGTAAACGGAACGCTGTTCCTGATACAGCGTATCCGGTGACACTCTGCGCGGATTGACCTTCAGCATGTAGCGAAGGTCCTGATCATTGGCGAAGACCGTCAGACCGTTGCACAGACTGCTGTACACTGAGCCCAGTGTCGCATTTCCCGCCTCCTTGATCATACCGGAGAACTGATTCAGGTACTTATACTCCGCGCTGGTAGGCCGTGCCGTTTCCAGCACGTGCTGAATCTGCTGCTCCACAGGCTCTGCCAGAATCCTGTCAATAATATCAACCATTTCCGGACATTTTCCCTTGGCAAGCGCATCCTGCACATAGGCAATACTCAGCCCGTTGCCGAGATTCCGTGCGGCATCCACGAAATACGGCTGCTTGTCATTCGGTGACTTTGGAACCAGATAGAGGACAATCTGATTCATCGTGGTGATGATTTCCTGCGTAGTCGGCTTTCTGCCCCGATGCAGCTTGTACAGCATGTCATACCCCATCAGAGACCGGTCATTGATGCTCACAATGCAGCCGTTCTCATCCGAATAGCGGATAGACTTATAGCTCAGCTCCCCTTTCAGATCCAGCACGAAAAGGCTCCGCTGACCGGATTTCCCGTCTTTTCTTCCATCGCCGCATTTCTTCATTCCTGCATTCACAAGAAGCGTAGAGAGCAGCAGAACAGATTTTCCAGATCCGGACTGCCCCAGAACAAGTACGTGTGCAGGCCGTCCCGTATCACAGACATACCGGTTCCGATATTTTCCGAGAATGATTCCCTGCGGCCTTTTCTTCAGAAATTTTTCCGGTGGTTTGGGATGATCGAACTTTCCCTTGCGGCTCCATGATTCCGGATCCTTCATACTTCCTTCAACAAGAGCAATCATCCACGTCAGCACACCGACCATCAGGCAGATTCTTCGGTACCCGGTCTCCGCCGGAATCGTCCCTCCATACAACTGTCTCATGCACCAGTAACAAAGCAGCGCCGCCAGCGGAATCAGCGGCATCGTCAGCAGCAAATACTGAATTTTCTTCATATTCGTTCTCCTTCCCCTGTGAATCGTGATACCTTAAAAGGAAAATATGCTTGTCCGCTTTACACGATAGGAAAAGGAGAGTGCCCCTTATGAAGTCATCCGCGAGTTCAAGTCCTCAGGGAATTCTGTTCTATCTGGAGGATCCGGCCAGTGTAGACAAGTTGTTCAGAGTTCTGAAAGAGAATGGCATTGATCCTGTCTGCTTTCCTGATCTTCAGCAGGATTCAGGTCTGTCCGTCTACGCGATTGATTCTTTCAGCCTTGACGATGCGCTTGAGCGAATTACTCATCCGGCCACGCCCCATCCCGTCGTAAATGCAGTCGGGCGCCCCCGCGCTGATGTCACAGCCGAAACAATTGCCAAGGCCTATTATGATAACGGCCTGCCCATCACAAAGATCATGGCGCTGTACCAGATCAGCCGCTCTACTGTGCACAGAAGACTGGATGCGGCTGCCGCTAAGGGATTTCATGCCCGTAGTTATCGCCGTAGCAAACGGCCTATGGCCTGAACTTCAGAAACTCCTTTACTCTCTGCCGGTCTGCTGCCGACTGATGCGTTCTGATGTATTCCAGCAGTTCCGGTGAAGCTTTCTCCCGATATTCTTTAAGCAGCTCTTCCACATACCCGAAATCATCCCCCAGCAGCTGAACAACGGCAGCCAATGTCGGCAATGCACTCCGGACATAACGGAGCTGATGGTCCATGTTGAATTCCTTCACCTCCGCGGTCAGCGGCATGTCTTTTGCATCCTTGATAAACTTCTTCCACTTGGGCAGGACTGTGCAGCGCGTTGTGTTCTTATTGTCCCGCCTGACGATACGGAAATAGTACTTCAGGAGACTTTGCACAATGGCAGGTACACTTCCATTCATCTGAACCAGCAGTTTTGCTATACTGTTTGCTCGTTGCTTTTTGAGCTCGAATTCCCAGCGAACTGTGTGCGGAGGATACGGATACTCCGACTTACCTTGATTGTTGTTTTCCTCCTCACTTTTTTCATAGATACGAACGAAAACCATGCCGCTGCGATTCCCGTATGTGAGCTGGGCTCCAACTTCCTGTCTGCTTTTCTTATCTGTCCGTCTGCTGCTTCTCCGGAACTTGGTTATGATCTGTCCCTTCTCTTCATACCGATACAGATCAGCCATAGTGAAGTGGCTTCCGCCGATGTCATCCACAGCCAGGTCAATGCGTGTGAACTTGCCGCCATGATCGAGGATCAGCTGTAGGAAGAACGCAAGCCACGTATCTTCTGTCGTCTGATACCGGTTACAGATCGCCTTCTGCAGGGCTGTCACCGATCCGCCGGGGATATCAACATGTGTACCCATAGTGCTTTTCCCTTCGGTCAGAATTGTGATATCGGTTCCCTTGATAAAGTACTGGCATCGATAGCCCTGCTTTGCACTGAAACTCCTGCAGCAGAGGCGATCCGTCATCCCCAGCAGTTCAACCACCTCATCCTTACTTATCGGCGGCAAGGCTTTCAACGTGAAGCCGATCCAATGAATCTGTGTCTCTACTGCTCCATTCCATTTGCTCATAGCCCATTCGGATTGAAATTGGTGTACCCGTCATACATAGGGCTTTCCAATCCGTCCTTTCGAGCTGAAAAATGCCGGAGTTATGTTTCAAAAATGCAGATATTATTGACACATCATTCCCGCATATTCTCTGCGCAAGGTTAAGGAAGGTCCTTTGCCAACGGAGAACAGGTCTCCGCTGATTTCAAATACATCCGAAATGAACAACACGATCGTTTATACCTCTGACGACCACACGCTTCTTGTAATTGATCTGGAATCTGCTAAGCTGAATGCAGGAGTTTCGGCATTGCAGGAGGAAATGGCACGAGAGAGAATTTCAAGAAATCAGATATTAAGCAGCTACAACTTCACATTTGAAAATGGTCCGTGTAAGAGCGACGGGTACTACCACCTGCACCTTCACAATGACAAGGGAAAATGCATTTCACGTTCCGTGAAGGCGAAAACCATTGATGAGCTGAAAGACAAGGTCTATCTGTACCACAAGGGTATGCTCCATTCCGGCGCCACCTTTGCCGATATGTTCCAGCTTGCCCAGCAGGATGTATTCCGATATGTGAAGCCGGACAGTGATGCCTATCACAGCAGACTGAACAGCAGCAACCGGAGACAGCAGCACTTTGACCGCTTTATCACAGGAACGCCTTGGGAAAAGAAAAAGATCACCGCTTTCACCGTGCAGGACATTGATGACATGATTGTTTACAATCTGCAGCGTTTCGATCTGAGATCCCGGGCGCTGTCCGGTCTGAAATCCATCATCAAGATGACCTTTGACTATGCCGTCAGTCACGGATGCATCAAGCACAATCCGTATCCGGATCTGGATTCGAGAAGATACCGGGACCTTCTGGTTCCCGATACACCGGTAAAAGAGCGCGGCTATACGGAAGATGAACTGAGCAGGATTCTCGACTATCTGCACCGGAAGGAAGAAAGCGATCCCAGATGCACTACAAGCTGGGCTCTGGAACTCGTCGTCATCTGTGCGCTGCGAAGAGGAGAGGTTCCGCCTCTCCGTCTGGAGGATATCCGGCAGGATGCACAGCCGGGCCTGTATCTCCATCAGACACTGCTGGAGGTCAGGAAGATGGACGGCAGCAGCAACATCGGATATTTTCCCGCAGAACACACCAAGACGCATAAGAACCGGCTATACCCGATGTCAGACCGTCTCCGGGAGTTTCTGGACCGATATCTTCCGGTAAGGAATTCCTACTATCCGGACAGCCCGTACCTATTCCCGTCCCGCAGATGGAACAAGGAACGCAAGTGCTGGGACGAGGGCGGCATGATCACCGATCAGACCATTCCCAGCTATTACGCGAGGATGTGCGTTCAGCTCAGCATTAAGACGGATCCGCTCTGCATCCGTGGACCACATGCATTCCGCCGCAACGCAATCACGGAAACGATGGTCGCATCCGGCGGCAACATTGATCTGACGGCACAAATCTTCGGAAATTCTCCGGAGACAATCCGGAAGGCATATCTGCTGGACATGGACTACAACGCAAAGCTGGCAGCCTTGAACGGCTGCCAGCAGAAGAAGCGAATGGTGATTTGATGTGATTTTGCAGGTATTTTCATTGGTAACAAATGGTAACAAGCAAAAGATCCCCAGAAATCATTGATTTCACAGGGATCACACAGAGCGACAGACGAGGCTCGAACTCGCGGTCTCCACCTTGGCAAGGTGGCGCTTTACCAACTAAGCTACTATCGCATTTATGATTTTCTTCCCTCAAAAGCTCCTCTGTAGAAGTGCTGTTCCTTGGGACGAGTGTTATATTACTATATCCACAGAATGATGTCAAACCTTTTTTCAAATTTTTTTGAAAAACTGAAGTGAAAAAGTAACTTCCACTCCAGCATAATTCTTTCCAGCCCTGCAGGAGATGCTTCTCCTGCAGAACGAAAGCCTCTTCTGACCGGGACCGTTTTGCACAGACGATCACCTGCTCACCCACTGTTTTCCGGTCAAAAGGCGGACCATGTCATTCCGAATTGGAGCATAGTGTTCTTCCATCAGGCCGAAATCCATGTCCTTATAGGTCCACAGCGCATATCCGATCTGGTCCTGTTCGAACAATGCTGTGACATCCCTCAGCCACGCCAGCGTATCCGGAAGCGGGGCCTTGTCAATGACACCGAATTCTCCGCAATACAAACGAACCCCTCTCTCCTGCGCTGTCCGGACAGCATCTGCAAACACAGACTCCAGGAAATGGATATCCATTTTCCCGCAATGACTGTCAGTAACGGTTTTCCCTTGCTCTCCCAGTCTGAGACTTCGTTCCTGATACTCCGCCCGATCCGCCGGATAAGAAATCTCTGCATCCGGATCCATGGCCGCAACCCAATGGGCCTTCTGATGCGTGAACAAAAGCGGCTCATAAAAATGAAACGTATACATAATGTTGGAATCCATAGGCTGTTCCAGATATTTCAGAGTCGTTGCACTGTTCCACTGAATTCCACCATAAATGATCGTAACCCTTGGATCAACCTGCCGGATTGTCTTCACCGTTTTCCGGATCAAAATATTCCATCGTTCCGCATGTTCGGTTTCCACCACTTCATTCAAAAGCTCAAATGCAATATTTGGACAGCCCCAAAAGTGCAATGCAATATTTTTCCACAGCTCCACAAATCGATTCTGCAGGTTCCGGCTCGTAAACAAAGTATTTTTCTCTTTGTTTCCCGCATCATTAAAATCATACCCATAAGCTTTATGAAGATCCAGAACAAGATTCAGACCGTTTGCCGCACACCAGTCAATGACATGATATACCCGCTCATATCCCGCTTCCTTGGGCGTACCGTCGTCTTCCTCCAGAACATTGTAATCAATTGGAAGTCTGACATGATCAAACCCCATTCTGAAAATCTTCTGAAAATCCTCTGCCTGAATAAAGCGGTCATAGTGCTCTTCCGTATGAACACACTGCGATAAATATCCCCCAAGATTAATTCCTCTCTTCAGTTCCATTTCCAATTCCCTCCCTTTTAAGCTGCAGTATTATTCTGATCCCAAAAGAAGCGGGCAGATATCACAATATTGACTTTTCTTGTATAATATTGATATGGATTCTGAAAAAGAGAAATTAAAACCCGCAGAGGTTTCGCAAAGCAGTCCGACCTCTGTCTATCGTGACTTTCTTTCACGTGAAAAGCCTTTTTGGCGCGCCGCTTACCAGCCGGAGCAGGAATTCTATGCCACAATTGCCTCCGGTGACCTTGCTTTGGTCAAGCGCCTATGTCAGAAACCCTTTACAGAAAAATCAGGACTCGGAATTCTTTCCGGCAATCCATTGCAAAATCTCAAATATCACTTTGCCATTACTGCAGCCATGGTCGCAAGAGCATGCATCTCGCATGGCATGGAGCTTTCTGAAGCCTACAATCTCAGTGATTTTTTTATTCGAAAGGCAGATGCCGCACGTGATAAGAAAGCGCTTGACCAGATTCATCGGGAGATGTGTCTGGAATACACGGCACACATGCAGCAGCTGCAACGTTCTCCTGCGCTCTCACGTATGGTCGTAAGGACTCTTGATTATATTGATGAGCACCTTCACACTTCCCTTGGACTTTCGGATCTTGCTGCCTTAAGTAATGTATCGCCAGAGCACCTGTCCCGCACCTTTCATAAGGAAATGCACTGTACCATCAATACCTATATCTGTAACCGGCGGCTTGATACCGCCATTCAGATGCTGCTATATACGGATGATTCGATTGCAGAGATTTCTTCACTCCTTGCCTTTTCCAGCCAGAGCTACTTCTCCCGCGTTTTCAGCCGCCGTGAGAAATTGACACCTTCCGAGTACCGCCATCTGCATCTGCGGAATTTTCCCTTGTGAGTATGGAAAGAATCTATCGTTTTGTTCTTCAGCGAATATCGAAAGGTATCGTCTCACAGATCCTTCTCCATCAGATCGCGAAGCTTTCCCCCATACTTCTCGCCAGACCAGACAACGCGGTAGCCAAGCTTCTCAAAGGACCTGTGGCTGTACGGATTCTCCGGATGTACCGTCCCCATCAGATGAGTGAACCCCTCCTTTTTCAGCTCTTCCTCCGGGAAGGCCATCAGGCGCTCCTGCAGGCCATGTCCGCGGTGCTCCGGAAGCACAACGGCCGTGTCCATATGGACAACCCTTTTCAATTCCTCCTCCGTAAATCCGACGTGGTACCCGAGATTATGCTCTGCAAGTTCCGGAATTTCAAGAAAGAACAATCCGGCAAGCTCCTCCTCTCCATTTTCCCGTCTTCTGGCAGCAAAATAGCAGCTCACCTTTCCCCGTTTAAAATCACGAAGCTCCTCATCCAGATTATCGATGGAGAACCAGCTCTGCTGATCCTGCGGCATTTCTTCCTTCACCCGGATCACCATGTCACGGGCCATCTTTTCTTCACCTGGAACCGCCCGGCGGATATAATACGAATCTGTCATTGTTTCCCTCTTCGATACAGGAGAAGCTGACAGCGGTCAGCTTCGAGTGTCATTACCTGAGCAGCTGCGCGAACACCGGACACAGAACTGCCGTCAGAATTCCCGCAACCGCGATGGACAGGCCGCTCATTGCCCCTTCTACCTCCCCCATCTGAAGCGCCTTACTCGTCCCGACCGCATGCGCGGAGGTTCCAATGCCGACACCTTTGGCGATGGGATCAGTTATATGAAACCACTTGCAGACTGCCTCGGCAAGCAGATTTCCCGCAATTCCCGTCAGAATAACGATGGCCCCTGTCAGAGCCGTGATCCCGCCAAGCTCTGCCGCAACATCCATGCTGATAGCCGTCGTAACGGACTTCGGAAGGAGTGTTACGTACTGCTCATGGGACAGATCGAAGACAACAGCCAATACCAGTGCACTTCCCATGCTGATGAAGGTTCCTACGGAAATTCCTGCGATGATGGCCGCTGCATTTTCCTTCAGCAGATTCCACTTCTCATACAGCGGGATTGCGAGGCTGATCGTCGCAGGCAGCAGAAGATAGCTGACCGGCGCCGCGCTTTCCTTGTAATCTGCATACGGAATCTTCAAGACCGACAGCAGAATGATCACGAAAATACTGCCGAGGAGCAGCGGATTAAAAAAAGCCTTTCCCGTCAGTCTGTTGATCAAGGCTCCGGCCCCAAAAGCCGCCAATGTCAGAAGCACGCCCCATACCGAGGACAGTGCCAGAAAATCATTCAGTAATGCTGTCATGCGATGCCTCCTTCTCTTCTGCTTCCCCTGCTCCGTCCTGTACAGCAGCGGGCACCTGCTTTCGTCTTTTCCCAGTAAAAAGCTGCGTCGTCCTTCCCGCAGAGGCAAGAACCAGAATCGTGACCGGGACAATAGCAATGATGATCGGGATTGCCATCTCTCCCAGCTGCACCCACAGCTCCATCACACCAACCGCAGCGGGTACGAATAGAAGCGGGAAGATCCCCGTCAGGAAGTTTCCGACCTCCTTGACCTGTTCCAGCTTCACAATGCCGGTCTTTAGGGCCGCCAGAAGGAGAATCAGTCCGTAAATGCTTGCCGGAATCGGCAGCGGCAATGCCTCATGCAGGATTTCTCCCAGAAAGCAGAATGCCATAATACGTGCAAATTGATACAAATAGCGCATAAAAATCCCTCTCATCGCCGAAGCAGCATCCCCCGCCGGAGACATTCCGCGGGAGTACCTTTTCCGGACTGCTCACAAAATGCTAAGAAAATGAACATTCCTATTGTAGGCGATGGAGGGACTTATTCAATGGTGCTGCATTTTCTGTCTGCAAACAGCCAAATTTTAACTGCTTATACCAGCTCCTTGTAGAAAGGAATCAGAACCGCTGCCGATTTTTTCAGTGCTGCCTCCTCATCTTCCTTCAGCTTGATTTCAACAATCTCGCGCGCACCGGTCTTGTCGATGATGGTCGGCATGCTCAGGAATACATCGTCCAGTCCGTAGTGTCCGTCCAGGCAGACCGTTACCGGATAAATCCGGTTTTCATTAAAGAGAATCGATTTCACAATGGCCGTCGTCGATGCCGCAATGCCGTAGCAGGTATTTCCCTTGCGGTTGAAAATTTCCCAGCCGGCCTGAATGGTCTGTTTCAGAAGGTCTTCCTTCGTCACGTTCTTCGTACGGTCCGCATTGTCCTGCATGACATCGTCCACCCGCTTGCCGCCGATGGTGGCGGAATTCCAGGAGACGAATTCGCTGTCACCGTGCTCACCGCAGACAAAGGCCTCCACGCTCTTTGCATCCAGATCATACATTCCGGACAGTTCACAGCACAGTCGCGCCGTATCCAGCGTTGTACCGCTGCCGATGACACGGTTCTTCGGAAGTCCGGACAGCCGCCACACATAATAGGTCATGATATCCACGGGGTTCGACACCACCAGGAAAATTCCATTGAATCCGCTCTTCATCACGGATCCGACGATGCTCTTCATGATCTTCATACTGGGCTCCAGCATCTTCAGCCGGTCATTGGAATCCTTTGGCATGGGAGCCGACGCCGTGATGATGACAATATCCGCATCCGTACAATCGGAGTAATCTCCCGCCTTCACCTGAATGTTGCGGTTCATGAAATAAATCGAGTGCTGCATATCCAGCGCTTCCGCATACGCCTTATCCTTGTTGACATCAATCAGCACAATTTCCTCGCACAGTCCCTGATTCACAATGGTATATGCGGTCGTTGCGCCGACATTGCCAACACCTACGATTGCAACCTTGGAATTCTTAAAGCCCATTCTGTCCTCCTGACGTTTGCCGAATACCTCAGCACCGATGCTGCTGTTAGAAGATGACATGTCAATGTCACTTTCTAACCTGATATCTTTCACGACTATTATAGTCTTTACCATAGGTAAAACAATGAATTCAGTCTTCGTCTGTCATTCCGAAAAAGAAGGGAAGTGCATACGAGAATTGTTTAACCATTGTTGTTTTTTCCAGCTATGATGAATCTGAATACATCTGAGGATCCGCTTTTGCGAGGTTCTCTTCGTGTTGTCGCAGACAGACTGCGGCAGGAAGGATGTCAGAAGAAAATGAAAATTGTCATTATTGGTGCAGGTGCCATGGGGTGTCTTTATGGAGCATATCTGAGCAGGAACAACGAGGTTGTTATGCTGGACAGCTACCAGCCGCAGGTGGATGCCATTAACGGTCACGGCATTCACGTTCTGGAGGAAGACGGCAGCGAAGTAACCTATGATCATGTGAGTGCCGCACTTTCCGGGGAATACAAGGAGCCTGCCGATCTCGTCATTGTCTTCGTTAAGTCCACCTTCTCCGAAGATGCACTGCGTGCAAACCGGAGGCTCTTCGGCGAGCACACGCTCGTGATGACGCTGCAGAACGGTGCCGGAAATGACCGCAAGATCGCGCAGTACGTGGACAAGAAGAACATCATCATTGGAACCAGCAAGCACAATTCCGTCAACATGGGCGGCGGAATGGTCCGCCACAGCGGTCACGGCGTTACAACGATTGGCAGCAACCTGAAGGAAAATCCGAATCTTCCCGTAATCAAGGCTCTGCTGGAGGAAAGCGGTTTTCTTGCAGAGATCACCGATGACATTCAGAGGATCATCTGGAGCAAGCTGTTCGTGAATCTTTCCATCAACACCTTCACCGCGATCACGAGATCACCGATCAGCTCCATGATCGACAACCGGTATGCTTGGGATTTTGCCGAGAAGATGATCTGCGAAGCCGTCAATGTCGCCGAAGCAGACGGGACACATTTCTCCTACATGGAGGTCCTGAATATGGTGCATCACGTCTGTGAGGATGCCGGAAAGGGCTATTCCTCCATGTCCCAGGATGTCATGCACTGCCGCCGCACCGAAATCGATGCCATCAACGGAGCCATCGTCGAGCAGGCGAAGCTCTACAATGTTCCGGTCCCGTACAACTCGCTGATTGTGGATCTGATTCATGCGATCGAGGGCTCCTATAAATATCAGGAAAAGCAGTAGCTTAGATCAAAAAGAGGCTGTGAGATCACCCATACGGATGATTTCACAGCCTTTTCCAGCATAATTCAGGAAGATATCCCAGAATTTCTCCCAGTGTCTTTTCCAGTTTGCCGATGTCCACCGGCTTGGACAGGTGGCCGTTCATGCCGCTGGCAAGTGAACGTTTCACATCCTCATCAAACGCGTTTGCACTCATCGCGACGATCGGAAGCGTCCTGCAGTCATCACGTGGGATTCTCCGGATTTCTCTTGTCGCCTCCAGGCCGTCCATGACCGGCATCATGATATCCATCAGAACCAGATCATAGTGTCCGGGATTGGCCCTCACGGCTTCTACTGCTTCTTTTCCGTTGTGCGCCTCTTCCACCCGTATTCCATAATCTGACAGAAGTGTGTGGATGATTTCCATGTTCAGTGCATTGTCCTCTGCGACCAGTACCGTTTTGCCTTTGAGATTGACCTTCTTCCCGGCATGCGTCTCCTGTGGCTCTTCTTCCATCGACGTAAGCTCCACGGTAAAGCGGAAGGTACTGCCCGCACCCGGAGCACTCTGCAGTTCAATGTCAGAATCCATCATGTGAACCAGACTGCTGCAGATGGCAAGGCCGAGTCCGGTTCCCTGTCTTCTTGCATTCTCCGAATCATCCGCCTGCTCAAAGCTCTGGAAAATCAGCCGCTGCTTCTCCTCGGGAATTCCGATTCCGTCATCTCTCACGGCGAAGCTGACTCTGGACTTTCCATTCCCTTCCTGCCTCTCTCTCACCGTAAGCCAGACATGCCCGCCGGCATTGGTATACTTCACCGCATTGCCAAGAAGGTTCACCAGGATCTGGTTCATCCGAAGCTCATCGCACAGGAACCAGTCATGTATCAGATCAATTTCCGGAAGATACTGAAGATCCTTCTCGGCCAGTCTGGCCTCCATGATGGTTTCCAAGTTTTCCACCGTTTTGCGGAGATTGCAGCTGCTGCAGACCAGACGCATCTTCCCGCTTTCGATCTTGGACATATCCAGAATATCATTCAGAAGGCCCAGCAGATAATTCGAGGAGCTCTCAATCTTGCGGAGGCAGTCTGTTCTTCGTTCCTCACTCTGCCCGCTGCGCAGGGCGATCTCCGTCATCCCGATAATTCCGTTCATCGGGGTCCGGATCTCATGTGACATCCGCGCGAGGAAATCCGATTTTGCCTGCGCCGACAGATCATGCCGCTGCAGGTTGATGCGGTTCTGAATGATCGTGCTGATTTCTTCCAGACGCTTCTGCCGGCTGATATCCCGGAACACCTCCTGGTCCACTCCGAGGAAAATGATGCTCCCCGTATAGTGCCCGTTGTCTTCCATGTGATAAAGAAATCCTGTCCGCCGATTCAGGAACGCTCCCAGCGCGGGATCACTCCACTCCCTCTCTGTAATCGGAAGAAGCTTCTGGATCACTCTTTCTTCCGCATATGACTGATATCTCATCCCTGCGCAGTGAAGAATCGGATCCTTCTGCCCGGCTTCCTTCCTCCAGCGGTACGTCACCGAGCTCGACAAATAATCGTGGTCGAAATGTGTCACAATCACATTGTCCAGAGGACCGTGTTCCCGCAGCTTCACGACAAGGACATCCATGACCACATGAACATCTCCGTTCCGATCGAACAGATTCAGCGCAAGAGAAGGAAGACTCAGCTGACGAATCCGGGCAAAGGATTCCGTCTCATGAATTCCACTCCGGATCGGCATCTTCCTCTCGTCCTCAGACAGCCGCTCATACAAGACGACATCTTCCTTCCGCCTTGCCGCCGTTTCCAGCGCAAGCTCCGCGCGGTCAATTCCGACCGAAAGCTTTCCCGCTGCTTCAAGACCCGCAACGCCGCAGGACAGATGCAGTACCAGATAGTTCTCGTCTGTAATTTCGGAGAAGCTCCGGCCAGCCCTTCGCAGAACCGGTCTTACCTGTGCCGGTTCCATCCCCGCCAGCCACAAAAGGACCCGGTTCTCTCCTGCCCGAACGTACAAAACCTCTGAGGAAAGTGTCTCCCGGCAGCATTCCAGAAGCATTTTTCCGAGCTGCTCCAGAAGAATCTCTCCAAAAGCGAGGCCATACTGCTCCTTAATGGAAGTAAAGCGGTCCACACTGACCAGCGCAAGTGTGCCAGCAGGACGCAGCTTCCGGCTGGCCTCAATCGCTCCTTTTCCATACGTAAGACGATAGAAGGATGTCACCGGATCCAGAATCTGCCGGTTGTGCTGTGCCTCCTCCAGAAGCTTCTGCTGCTGAATGTTGTGGACACAGCCGACAATTCGGTTGAATTCACCGGTTTCATCCTGCATCAGACTTCCGGACAGGTGCACCCATATATACGGCTCCTGTGCGCTCTCCCGGAGGCGGAACTCCACATCCAGTCTGGCGCTGCCGGAGACGATCGCCTCATAAAGCGTTCTCACGTCCTCCGGATGGATATAAATATTGCCCGGACGGTCCAGAAATTCCGGATGCTCGCTGCAGTCCCAGACGCCGTCGCTCGTTTTGCTGTTGACAATCTCGAGCCGTCTCGTCTTCTTGTTAAAGGTGAAGAACATATCCTGTGTGCTCTCCACGGCAATCCGATATTTCTCCTTCTCCTCCAGAAGATGATCCTCTGTCTGCTTCTGACGGTCCGTCAGGTTCTCAATGACATCGTGCAGTTCATCAATTTCCAGAATATTTGCCGTCCGGAAATTCCGGATTCCCTCCACACCGCCGCGGACACTTTCCATCAGGCGATAGACCGGCTTCGTCACATACCGGCTCAGAATCAGCACGCAGCCGCTCGCGAAGACAAGGCTGATCACAATCGCAGCCAGCATTCTCCGATACAGGTTCGTGCCAAGGCCGTACACCGAATTCTCACTCACAAAGCCGCACAGAACCCATTTTGTGTCGGTGTACGGCACGTGATTACTGTAAATATCCAGTTTCACGGGGATGGCATAAATATGCTGATTGCCAACTTTTGCCCCCTGCACCAGGCAGAAGGAAGAAGAACCGTCTTCGCCGGTCAGAGTCAGTTTCTCTCTTCCGCGTACCGCGGCATCGTAGAGTGCGCCTTTTCCGGCCAGAGCCTCATATTCTCCGTTTCCATGGTCGACAAGAAGTGCGTAGCCGGCATTCATGGAATTATCCAGCTCCCGGACCGAGAAATAATCGTCCAGAAGATCCATGGAAATCTCTACGCCAAGAATCCCGTAAATCGTATCCTTCACCTTCAGCGGGACCGAATAGGTAATCATCCTGTGACTGTCCATTTCGTGATTTTCCAAAACGAACGGCTTCCCCCAATATCCCAGCGCAGTCATGCTGGAATCCTTGTGCGCCAGTGCCGCCAGATACGGCTGATAGAAGAAATCATCGGCGTCTCTTTCCCCGTTTCCGAGAAAGTGGAAATCCGTCGTCCAGGAAGAATCCAGGGAGATGGACATGCTGTGCGAAAGCTTCTTCGCGCCCCGCTCCATCAGAAGGTCTGTGTTGGACGCGGTCTTGTTCTGAGGATCCGAATCGCGGATAAAAAAGCCATGGTAGGCTGCTCCCTCATCCGTCGGCTGATCATTGGCCAGAATCAGGAAAAGGCCGGAGGTTGTATTGTACTGCAGGCTGTCCACCATCTCCGGAAAAACAGAACTCAGATATTCCTGCTGCACGTCATCCGAAGAAAGGAACTCCTCCTCTGTCATCCCGTGCTTCTCCAGAATTTTCAGAAGATCGGCCGTAAGCTCATCGCTGCTGCGGTAAACGGAGCGCCATTTCTCCACCATGTCGTTTTCAAGGATGACCTGCGAATTCTCCACCACATGCGTATCCATGCGAATGGTATTCTCCTCCAGACTGGACTTGACTCCGCTGAGAACAAGCGTCAGGAACGGCAGTATTCCCTGTACGAATACGACCATCAATATGGGGATCAATACGATACGGAATAAGTTCCTCTTACGTTTCACGTTCTGCTCACCCGATGCCCTGCCTGCTCCCCGACAGGTTCCTGTCTGCCATCCGTCAGCTCCTGAGTGCCGCCTCCTGCCGCGCCGTGGACCGCCTGCGGCCAGTCTCCTGCCACTGCTTGTTTATCCTGCAATGGCCTGATTCAATGCCTCACAGAAGCCCGCGTACCAGTTTTCAAATGCTTCATCCGAAACATACGGAGCGACGGCCTCATCTCTGGATGAGCCATTTGCAACCGCCTCGTCAATGGCCTCTCTGTCGGCCTTGGCTTGATCCGACAGGTTATACTCCAGAATCTTGCGCGCACTGTATCCGTTCTCAAAGCTCTTCGTCGTGTAGAACTTCGTAGTATCAAAGTTGTCCAGAGCATTTTTCAGGCAGTCATAGGCCTTGGGATTCATGTCAATCTGATTGTCAGCAATTACCTGATCCAGCGCTTCCATGCTGTTGGCTTCCTTGCGGACCGGAAGATATCCGGACTCGCATACAAACCGCAGATTCTGATCCTTCTGGGTGAACCATTTCAGGAACTCGCAGGCCGCATACTCGTGCTGCTCATCCGATTTCGTCACCGCCATGCCGGCGCCCTGCTGCACTTTGTAGTTCTCACCGCCCTCAAAAATGGGTGCATTCTCCACCATATATTCGATCGGATAGGAGGTATCTTCGGTCTCCACGCTGTCCGGGAAATAGAAGGTGGAAGAGGTCGAACCGGTATAAGCCAGAATGTCTCCCGTCTTGATATCATCCGAGCGGAACTTCCCGTAGGCCCCGAAGTATCCCTTTACATATGGAACATAGTAGTTCTCCCAAAGGCGCTTCACCTTGTCCTTGTCCGGCTGCGCCGTTCCCTTGCCGTCCTTCACGGAGAAGAGATCGGTTCCCATCTGCTTCATGCCGATGACAAAGTAGTTCGCCATCGAATCTCTTCCATAGAAAGCCTTCCCGTCATCCGGAACATCCGGTGTCTTCGCATCCGTCCACTCGTAATACTTCTCCGCCACCTTCACAACGCCCTCCATCGTTGCAAGGTCTGCCTCCGTCGCGCCGGTTTCTTCGGCAAACGGCTCCCAATCGGTCTTATTGACCATCATGATCTCCGTGGACTTGGCAACCGGAAGAAGGTACAGTGCTCCATCGTCGTTAAAATATCCCTCCTGCACATAGGAATCCACGTAATCCGCCAGCTCATCCTGGGTAAAATACTGCGTGAGATCCGCAAGCTTCCCCTCCTTCTGCACGGCGTAGGCTGTATCTGCATAGGAAGAGAAAAGATCCGGGAGATCCTCCGCACCTACCTCCTCATTCAATGAACTGGTGACAGCCTGCTCCAGATCGGATACCGAGCCGTAGCTGAAGCCTTCAATATAGATGCCCTCCTTCTGGCCGACCGTGGAATTGAATTCCTCCAGAAGCTGATCAAAGGTCGCCTGCTGGGTTCCGTTGTAATAATGCCACACCGTAAGAGAGACCGGATTGTTGGGATCCAGCTTCACCTTTTTGCTGCCGCTCTCCGACTGCGATCCACAGCCTGCCACGCCTGCTGCCATCGCCATCATCAGCATGGCCGCCGTCAACCTTCGATTCTTCATCCGATTCTCTCCCTCATTCTTTCCACGAAATTTATAACTGTTTTCCCCGTCATTCTCCCGGCAGATACCTGCAACGCCGCGGATCCGTTCCTAAATTTAATCACAGCTGCTTTGTAACTGGCTCCGTGAAGCAAATTTCTGCCTTTTGGCATACTTAAGATAAGTGTACTGTCTTCTCGCCGGATGCGCAATCTCAGAGCTTCAAATCCTCAAAATTGAATACATCTCCCACAGAAAACACCAGCGGATTCTCCTTCTCGCTGATAAGAGCTTTCAGCTTGCGGAACATCTGCTCGTCCCGCGACTGGCGGTAGAGATTGGCCGTATTGCGGGCATCCACCAGCCCGTCATGTGCCCTCCCGTCGAAATCCAGCCCGCCGAGTCCCACAGCCTCCTCCAACTTGATCGGATGCTTGATCCCGACCAGTCTGCTGAACTGCTTCTGAAAATCCTGCCAGTGATGCAGCATGTAGTTCAGACTCTCATCCGCCTTGATTCCCTTCAGTCTGCACTCGCCGCGGATCTGACAAAGGTCCGTCTTGCTCCAGGAATAAACCGTATAATCCGCCCCGCACCAGTCCACGAAGCGCCGGAGCACATTCGGGAACGCATCCGCATCCGCCAGCATCTGCGTGGTAATGCCCGTCAGCTCTTCATAGCGTGGCAGGACCGTCTCGCTGTAGAGCGGTTTTACATATTCACAAAAGGAATCAATCTCCTGACAGTCCTCATCCAGCTTCACCGCCCCGACCTCGATGGTCTCGAATTTGAAAATATTTCGTTCCTGCACATACTCTGGTCCGACCGGGTGCATCTCCAGATCCACAAAAACTCGGTTCATCATTCTATCCTATATTCCAGTTTCCTTTTTGCGGCCTGACAGAAATCTGCACTGCCATGCAGGCGTTTTTCTGTCAAAATTTCGTTTCTTCCCCTGCAGTGCTGCTTTTCTGTTACGGCTACCGTCTCAGCTCCAGAAGTCCCGTTCCCACTGCAATGACAAGATCCAGCTTCCGCTGCATTCCATCATCGAATTGTATCATAATCCGCTTTTTCTTTTCATCCAGCTTCCGCACATCTCCGCTTCCATAGCGCGCGTGGATGACGCGCCGATGGCCTGCGCGTACCTTCTCGCAGAACTCACGGACCACCAGGGGATCCGGTTCCTTCCGGTCCGCGTTTCCTGAATACCGGGCGGATCCATATCTGTCCTGCCCGCATCCGTTCTTTGGAACAGGCACTCTGTGGCTTTCATAGCCGGATCGTTTTTGCCCTGCAGCGTTTCTATTTCTGACCAATTCTCTTGTTCCGAGGCCGTTTGAAGAGGGCTGCGGCAGCAGCTCATCCGCAAATACCGAGCCCTGGGGCAGCTTCAGGATCGTCAGCTCATTCCTCGCTCTCGTAATGCCGACATAGAAAATACGCCGCTCCTCCTCGAAGGCGGCGACCTCCGCCCTTTGCTTCGCACTCTGCACCTGCGCCCTTCCCCGGAAGGCACATTTTCCGTTTTCCCCTTTCCCGGGAGAATACGGGCGGGATGCAGCCCCTGGCCCGACGGTCCGGCACCCGCCCTGTCCCATCTGCCCCGGCGGCAGGGCTCCCGGAAACACACCGTCCCCCACATCCATCAGGAACACCCGGTCATATTCAAGGCCCTTGCTGGCGTGGATGGTTGACAGAAGAAAGCCGCACTGCGGATCATAATCCTTCTCGCGAATCGTGGCCTGCAGCACATTCATTCGCTTAAGGAGGCTTTCCATCGACGGCTCGCTCTCAGCCAGAACCTCCAGAAGGTCCAGCTTGCCGCGTCCAAGGCCCATCCGTTCCAGATAGGCACCGTAGCCCAGAGGGCCGTCCATCAGCTGCAGCGCCGTCAGGGCTGGACCGTGAAGGATCCGGTCCGCATACCGACGCACCTCCCGGACCGCCTTCCGGACATACTCCGGCACCCCCGGCTGGCGCAGCAGCGCCGTCAGGATATCCGCCCGGTCTGCCGCTTTCTCTTTTCCGCCTGATGTCTTCCCACCCTGCGGTACAGACTTTATCTGTTCCGCAAACGTTCCGGTCTCTGCTTCCTGTCGTCCCTCTGACTTCTGCAATGCCGCAGTCTTTTCTCCCGTCCCCTGCAGCGCTTCGCTCCTGACCCTGCTGCAGATTTCCTCCGCCGTCTTCTTCGGAACATACAGGTTCAGCTTGTAATAAATCTGCAGGAACAAGGCGGTGTCCCCCGGATTCTGCAGAAAGTGGTAGATTCCGATGACGTCATAGATCACGCGGCTGGTGAAAAAAGAAAGATCCGCACTCCGGACGTTGTAGGGGATTCCCTCCCGCTCCAGGCGGTCGATCAGCGGAACCGCACTCTCGTTATTGCGGTACAGAACCGCTGTTGTTTCCCGCCTTTCCTCTTTCCGCGGGCCGTTGCTCCTCTGTTCTTCCTCCGCTGTCCGGTCCGGCATACACGCTCTTGCCTGCTCCACAAGATAGTTGTACTGATCTTCCCGTTTTTTCACAGAGAAAATCCGCACTCTGCTCTTCTGATCCCGCACCGGAATCATCCTCTTGGGATGCCGCAGGAGATTCTTCTGAATCAGCTGATTCGCCGCCTTTACGATCGCGGCATCGGAGCGGAAATTCCGCTCCATCAGAAGGACCTTCGCCCCCGGATGATCCTGCTCAAAGGAAAGAAGTGCCTCCGGCCAGGCTGCCCGGAATCCGTAAATGCTCTGGTCCTCATCGCCGACCATGAAAAGATTGCCGTTTCCCGAAAGGAGCTTCAGAATCCGGTGCTGAATCTTCGATGTGTCCTGTGCTTCATCGACGCACAGATACCGGTACCTCTCACGATATTCCTGTAAAAGCTCCGGACACCGGGTCAGAATCGTCAGGGCATAGACCATCTGATCATCATAGTCCATCCGTCCCTGCTGCTTCATCGTGCTGCAGTATCTCCGGTAAATTGCCGAGAGTGGATACCCTGCCTCCTCATCCAGCTCCTCCAGTTCTCTTCCGGAGAGCTGCATATTCTTGATATAGCTGACACGGCTTCTTAAATCCGCCGTTTCCGATTCCGTCGGATAAGTCTTTGCCTCTTCGATGTAAAGGTTCCGGAGGAGCCTTTGAATTTCACCCTCGTCCGTCTGCAGGGCGAACGGCTCTTTCCCGATCCTTCTCCCGTACTCCGCAATCACACGGGCACAGATCCCGTTAATGGTTCGGAATTCCAGACGCTCCGCCCCGGGGCAGGTCCCGCCGAACATCTTGTCAAACCGCCGGCGCATATCACGCGTTGCCGCCACCGTATAGGTCACCGTCAGAATTTCTTCCGGACGGATCCCGAGGCAGAGCAGCATATACCCCAGTCTTGCCACCAGGACCGTAGTCTTTCCGGCCCCCGGAACAGCAAGAACAAGGACAGGGCCGTCCACTGCCTGAACGGCCCTGTCCTGCTGATCTGTCAGCTGCAGAGAATATTGCTTCTTGTATTCTTCAAATGTCATGAATGATGTCCCGCTTCTTCCTGTTCCTTTTCCTGTCCGACAGCTATGATTCTACATCATTTCCGGTCTTTGCGGGCAAGTTTCAGAACAAGCGTTCTTATGCGTGGAATGATCTGCTCTACACCGGCAGCATATTCATCCCGATCAGAACGAGCGTGGGGAGAAGGATCAGGAAAACGACATCATACCAATGCACATGAAACTCCCGCGCAAAGGTCCTTGCGCCGTCCCCGTCAAACCCCTTCGATTCCATCGCCATCGCCAGATTCTCCGACCAGCGGATACAGTTGACCAGTGCCGCGAACACCGGTTTTAAGGAAAGCCTGCCAACGGAAATTCCCTGAACCCGGTAGGCAAGCCTTGCCGCTTCCAGCTCCTCGCCGATCTCCGGCATCAGATGGAACGCCGCCAGAATGCCGTAGGAAAACTTCGGCTTCACATGTGCCTGATGCATCAGACTCATAATGAAATCCTCCGGCGGTGTCGTCAGCGCGAATAAGAGCCCGATCCCGATGTATGCAAGAACCCGGCTCGACAGCTGCAGTCCCGTGTAAACCGGGCCGCTTGTCACCACGTTCTCCACATGCTTCGTTCCGATTGCATAGTTCATGTTCATCGTCTGCGAGGAGTTCAGATACCCCGCCATGAACAGCGCCGAAATGACAATCAGCATGGGAATCAGAAGCTTCAGGAGCCTTTTTTTCTCCGCTTGGGAGAAGAACAGAATGAGGATCATGCCTCCCGCGAACATCAGAAAATTCAGCAGAATTCTGTGATTAAAGGTCAGAAGTACCGCCGCGATCAGAATCGCCAGCATTTTCGCCAGCGGATTAATCCGCTCCATTACTCTCACAAAGTCTCCCTTCCCGGAACAGGTAACACCGGTCCGCCCATTCCTCCACGAGCCTTCTGTCATGGCTTGTGAACAGGATCGTCATTTTCTCCTTCGCCATCCGGCTGCGAAGCAGCTCCATGATCTCCCTCGTCATCGCATCATCCTGTCCGTAGGTCGGCTCATCCAGAAGAAGGATCCTGCGTTTTCCCGCAAGGATCGACAGAACCGCAAGCCGCCGCTGCTGCCCCTGACTCAGCATATACGGCGAATATTTCCGGAACCGGTCCAGATGGAAGCTCTGAAGAAGCTCCAGTGCCTCCTGCTCCGTTGCACTCCCATGAAGCTCTTCATGCCGTGCCAGCTTCCCGAGAAGGCCGCTCTCGACTTCCTCCAGAACATTCTGCGTAACAAACTGGTTGGACGGATTCTGAAAAACAATTCCGACCTCGGAGAACAGCTCTTTCCCCGGGATCTTCCGAAGCTCCCTGCCGTCAATCCGGATGCTTCCCGTATAGTCCTGCTGCCCGAGGAGCGTGCGGAACAAGGTGGTTTTCCCACAGCCGGAAGGTCCGAGAACCGCGGTCATTTCATTTTCATAAAAGGAGGCGTCCGCTCCGGAAAGGACTGGATGACCGGACTGTCTTCTCTTTTTCCCGGCATATATTCCGGCTCCCTCCAGCGTAACGCGGGCCTTTCCCTCGGGAAGCCGTTCAGGATGCCTTTTCTCTTCCAGAGGCCAGCGCAGTCCCTCCTTTCGGAACAGCTCCTCATGATCCTTCAGATTCTCTCGTCCGATGCCTCGGATCACACTTCCGTCCTGACGAAGGACCTGAATCTCATCCAGCACCTTCAGCCAGTAATCCAGCGAATGGTCCACTGCGATGATCGTGGTCCCGTATTCCCGGTTCAAGCGAACCAGCATTTCCACGATCCGCTCCGCCCACATTTCATCAATGTTTGCAAAGGGCTCATCCAGAAGGATCACCTTCGATCCCAAGAGGAAAAGACAGGCAAGCTCTGCCTTCTGCTTCTCTCCGCCGGACAATGTCTGGAACGGTCGGTCCAGCAGATCGGTCATCTGCAGTGAACCGGCTGCCTTCTCCACCCGCTCCTGCATTTCTTCCGGAGGGCAGGAAATATTCTCCAGACAGAAGAGCATTTCCTTCCGCAGTGTGTCCATACAGAACTGAAGGTCCGCGTTCTGGAACATCACGGAGAGCTTCTCCGCCCTCTGCGGAATGGAGTACGCTCCCAGAGGCTTCCCGAACAAGAGAATTTCTCCCGAGGTCATGACACCGCCATTTTCCGGGTACAGCCCTGCGAGCAGCGCAAAGAGCGTACTCTTCCCGCAGCCGCTTGCCCCCATCAGAACGGAAATTTTTCCTTCGGGAAAGGAGATGCTGACATGATCCAGCACCTCCTTTTTGTTCTTTTCAATATAGCGGAAGCTGACATCCCGCGCTTCCAGCACAAGGTTCCCGGAATCACTCATCGACTTCATAGCTTTCTTCCGCGCGCTGACCCAAAGGATACGCCTTCAGAACGCCTGCCTTTGCAAGACCGTTTCCAAGGAGCGTTGCAATGATTCCGGTGAAAATGATCGAGCTGACGAGTCTCGTCAGAACCATGACAATGACAAACTTCGGAGCCAGCAGATAATACTGGGATTCCCAGAAGTGGTACGCATAGCTGATCAGGGCAACAGAAACGCTTCCGAGGATCATGGTCTTCTGATTGAACTTGCGGTATTTCGTCAGAAAGAACGCCAGTTCTACCGCCGCGCCCTGCAGGATACCGGTCAGGATGACACCGGGGCCGAACCAGTTGCCCATGAGGACCTCAAGCGTTGCCGCAATCAGCTCCGCGACAATGCCGACGCCAGGCTTCTGAATGATGTACATGGCAAGCGAAGCCGCCATGAAGTAGATTCCATAGAGAGGCTCATAGCCGACGGTTCCCCAGCCGACCGGCGTCAGTGCCGTGGAAATGGCAAGTCCTGCGTAGTCCGTTCCCAGATACAGGAAGGAAAACAGAACGCCGATGATGGCGACCATCAGAATGTCTTTCAGCTTCCAGGTAAATGTCTTGTTCTTGTTCATAATCGTCTCCTCTTTTTGTATTTGTTCCGCACGGGGCAGCTTCTGACGTAAAATGGACTGTTCATGGGAAGATTCCCATCAGAAACTTCCATGTGCGGAATCGTTGCTTCTTTTTCATCTTCAGGCTTCTTCCTCTTCGGGGAGGTTCACCGCCGCCGACAGCTCCACCACATAGTGTCCAAGATGCTCTTCTCCATAGGCGCACACCCATTCCAGATACGAGAACAGCTCATGAATGTCACCCTTCAGAACCGTCGCGTAGAACTGTGTGCGTTCCAGAATGCCGCGGTCTCTTGCATGCTGAATGATTACGCCAATGGGTTCCAGATAATTCTCTCTTCCCATCGGATACAGCGCAAATTTCAGCACAGCCGGGAAACGAATGTCCTTCATTTCCTCCTCGTTGATCCTGGTATCGCTCTCATTCCACACCGCATTCTGGTGTTCCTCATCCATTGCCGCATCACCGGGGCAGCCTTCACTGATCGTCGCATTCATGGTCATGTGGACTCCGCTCCGATAGGAATAAAGAAGGCACGCTTTCAGCGCATCCAGCACGTGAATCCTGCGCCCGCGGTATACCGTGGAGAGCTCATCCGTCATCGACCATACGCGTGAGGTATCCACCTTCGCGATGGAGGACAGGATGATGTCAATAAAGTCATCGCTCATCGGTGCGAGACTGAACCGGCAGCCCAGTACCTTTTCCATCGGCATTTCATTCCGTATGAGCTCCGGGTTGTCATAATGCATTTCAAAAAGCGTGATCACGCCCTGCTGATAGGCTCCCTTCGGAAGCTCCGGCAGCTCCTCTTCCGACACGAAGCTCGTCTCCCAGACGACGGCCAGATCCTCCGAATGACCGGCAGCTCTTGCGTGTTCCAGAAGCTTTTTGAACATTCCGCCCGAAATGTGGCACCAGTCCGCATGCAGACGGATTCGAAGGACCTTGTCTGCTCCCCGGGCCACAATGCTCACCGTTTTCCCAAACCACAGGGCCTGTGTCATCAGGGAGCCTGCCGGACACTTTTCTGCCGCCAGTCCCAGATAAAGGACATCGTCCTGAAGCAGGATCTCCGGACAGCGGTAATAGCTCGTTTCTCCGAGCTTCTCGGAGCAGCTGTTCCTGCGGTCCTCAGGCCTTACCTCCAGCCAGCAGGACTCCGCATGCATCAGAACCTCCCTGGCATTGTCATCAAACGGGGCTCGTTCAATCTGCCTGATCATAAGTAATCCGTCCTTTCCAGGTCACTGTCCGCGTGATCTCCGCAGTGCTTGTAATCATCGTCCTCTGCATGCAGGCCATAGGAAGTGCGGATCTCATGCAGCCCTTTTGCGAGCTTTACGTAATACTCCATCGGCGGCATCTCAACATAGCCAAGATCCTCTGCCCGGTGCGGCCTCCAGATCATGCTGAGGAAAATCACACCGTTTTTGGCAAGCATTTCGCAGACACGGAAATTGGACTCCAGCGCCTCCTCCATATCATGGATGCCGTCCGGTCCCGCCATCTCTGCTCCGGCAACCACCTGCGTGTACACATTTCCTGCCCCGAAGACATCGACGGCACCCACCAGGCGGCGGATCCAGTTGTCATAACCGATATACCGGTCCTTGCCCGGGCAGTACTTCTCAAACACCCTTTTGTCTGCAATTTCCAGATCCGGACTGTATGAGGTAATCTGTGTGTTATCGTAGATCCGCCGCAGGAGCTCCTTCGGGTAGGCCGGTGCCATCAGCTGGCTGGGGAACCGTCCCGACATATGTCTTCCGATTGCCTGCCAGTCCGCAATATACCGGTTCACCTCATTCTCAAACTGCGGCTTGCCGGAAAGGTCGGTTCCTCCGGAGAGCTGAATCTCCGAAAATCTTCCGGATTCTCTCAGCGCCTCCGCCACAACGTCCCCGATATCCTCCGGATTGACGGCAATCTCTCCGTCATATCCGTTTGTAAAAAAGGCACAGAATTTGCACTGCTGGTTCATCTCGCGGAAGATACATTTCCGATAGGTCGTCATGACCAGCTTCTGCGGACGGGCATCCGCGATTTCCTCCATCGGAATGCCGCGTCTTGTTTTCTTTCCGAAAAAAGAAGGCCGGAGCACAAACCCGATCTCATCCACCACTGTCCCGTCATCCAGAAGCGTGAATTTCTGCTCCTTCGGATCATAATCCACCACATAAGGATTCCTGTAGGTTTCTCCCCAGTTGATATAAACAAAGCTGGAATCACGAAGCAGAATCGGCCCCGGCATGACGCAGGGCTTTCTCTCCTTCTGAAACTGAATGCCGAATGCCTCTTCGGTGTTGAAGCTCAGATCCTTCTCCATCAGTCTCGTTTCCGCTGATTTCGTCAGAATCGCGCCATAACGGATCAGGCTGATTTTCAAAAGAACATACGGTGACATGTCCGGATACTTTTTCAGAAGCTGTTCCATTTCCTGCGATTTGAAGCAGGGCATCTCTTGCTGCATTTTTATACCTCACTGAGGCAAAATCCGCGATACCAGAGAGAATTTCGCGAAGGCGAATTCTCTCTGT
>CALEFO010000060.1 GCA_937877165.1 uncultured Lachnospiraceae bacterium
CACGTCCCGTGCCTGCTCCAAGCAGGAGAACGCGGCATCAGCCGCGTTCGAGTGCCACGAGGAGAATTTCGCGAAGGCGAATTCTCCAATGTGAGAGCAAGGCACGTCCCGTGCCTGCTCCAAGCAGGAGAACGCGGCATCAGCCGCGTTCGAGTGCATCAGGCCAGCTCATCCGGATTAACATCCACTTCCATCAGTACCGAATCCGGATCCTGCAGGAAGCGGTCAATCGACTCTTCCATTTTCTCCGTATCCTTCAGAAGAATAAAGTCCATATCGTAAGCCTGCGTCAGCTTCTCCAGATTGGGGTAGTCCCCAAGATCTACAATCGAGTAACGGTCCTGGAGATTCAGATGCTGGTACTGATGAACCAGACCGAGCGTCCGATTCTTCAGGACGATCACCTTGGCCCGAATCCCATACTGCTTCATCGTAGCAAGCTCCATCATCGTCATCTGAAAGCCGCCGTCACCGCACACCGCAATCACCTGGCGCTTTGGATCCGCAAGCTTGGCTCCCATAGCAGCGGGAACCGCGTATCCCATCGTTCCCATTCCGCCGCTCGTAAGAAATCTCCCGTTCCGAATGACTACATTCGCACAGCTCCAGAGCTGATTCTGTCCGACATCCGCAACATAGACGGCGTTCTCTTCCATTTTCAGGGACAGGCGGCGAAGGAACGCTGCTGCGTTGACCCATGGCTTCTTCCTTTGAAGGTCCTGTTCCTCTGCCTGCTGAAGCTTCACAAGACGTTTTTCCTGACCCTCACTCCGCAGAGTATTCAAAGATTCCACCCATTCCGAATAATCCCCGGCAGGCTCTGCCTCCAGGAATTTACGGAATACATGGCGGATATCGCCAACAAGCGGAATGGATGCTCCGGCATTCTTTCCAATCTCCGCAGGATCCACATCCAGATGCACCAGAACCTTGTTCTCCGTGATAAGATCCGGCTGCGAAATCGAGCGATCCGCTACACGGGCTCCCACCATCAGGATCATGTCCGCATCATTCATCGCACGATTTCCGTATTTCTGCCCATTGTTGCCGACCATCCCGTAGAACATCGGATCCTCGGTCTGGAAAACCCCCAGTCCCATCATCGTGCAGACTGCAGGAATTCCATAGCGGTGCGCGAATTCCCGCACCTCCTTCTGTGCATGAGAAAGATGGACGCCTCCCCCCACGCACAGAATCGGACGCTTTGCCTTTTGAAGCTCACTCGTAACCTTACGGATCTGTACCGCGTGGCCCTCCACCGTCGGCTTGTAGGTCCGCATCGCAACCTTGTCCGGATATTCAAATTTTTTGATCTGCTGCAGCTGAATATCGCAGGGAAGATCAATCAGAACCGGTCCCGGCCGGCCGGTTCCCGCAATGTGAAACGCTTCCTTTACAATTCTCGGAAGCTCATTGGCATCACGCACAATGTAGCTGTATTTGACAAAGGATTCCACCGCTCCGGAGATATCCGCCTCCTGAAAAACATCTCCTCCGACCTGATTGGAATTCACCTGTCCCGTGATACAAATCATCGGAATACTGTCCGCAAATGCCGTGGCAATGCCGGTAATCAGATTCTCCGCCCCAGGACCGCTGGTGACTGCCACCACTCCTGTTTTTCCCGTAATTCTCGTATATCCGCTGGCCGCATGTGCCGCACATTGTTCCTGACGCACCAGAATCGTATGAATATCCGAATCCAGAATACTGTCATAAAAAGGGGCAATCGCAACACCCGGATAGCCGAACACATACTCGACCCCCTCTTTTTCCAGACAGCGAATGATCGCATCTGCACCGTTCATGTTTCAAATACCCTTTCCTGCCGCAAAATAACGCGGCATTTTTCTATTTTCCGTAATCAAAAAGTCTGGCAATCGACCCCACGATTTTCTGAAGCTGCTGAATCGAATCATTCAGTGCCTCGATATCCAGATTGCCCAAAGGATTTCCGCTCTCACCGCCGTTTGTAAAGCTTTTCAGACTGTCCGAAATCGAATTCAAATCCTCAAACATCCCCTGCGCTTCGGAAGACATCGAACTGACCTGTGCCATCGTGGACTGTGCCTCATTCATTGTTGTCAGCGTCTTCGGTACCAGTAGGACAAAGGCTGTCAGAGATACCACCGCTGTAACAATGCAGGCAATCATCGTAATTTTCTGATAAAAGGTTTGTTTTCTTACAAGCTCCAGCTTCTCATCCGGATTGTCTTCTGCCTTCTGCATTCCGGGAACCTTCTTTTCCATTTCTTCCATATCTTCCATGTCCTTTCCTGCCGCACATTCCAGCAGCAATTTGAGGAAAAATGTATGATCTTCTAATCCTAACACGAACCGGACGATGAAACAACAAACCTCCTGTTTTATGCTTGACACAAACCTCCTGTTCTATGATGCAAAGATCAATCTGTCTGTTGCAGGAAAGAACGTCACAAGAAACCCATCATCTGAAAAACCATCATCTGAAAAAAAACGGACTGTGAAGACTTTTTTACTTCACAGTCCGTTTTGCCTGACATAACTTTTTTACCGGTACAGAACCTTTTTGAAGGTCTTCTTGCCTCTGCGGACCAGGATGCCGTCCTTCAGCTCTTCCTTCGTATACTTCTGCTTCAGATCGGTCACCTTCTCATCATTTACCGTAACGCCTCCCTGCTGCACGGAGGTGCGGGCGTTGTTGCGGGACTTCTCAAAGCCACCCTTTACCAGAATTCCGAGAATATCAATGGTTCCGTCCTCCATGAAATCCTCATCCTTCAGGACTGCCTCCGGAAGGTTCGCGCTGTCTGCCGAAACGCCTGCGCCGCCGAACAGGGCCTGCGCACCAGTCTCTGCTTTTTTCGCCTCATCCTCACCATGAACAAGGGTTGTGAGCTCATGGGCAAGGATCTTCTTCGCCTCGTTCAGCTGAGAACCTTCCCACTTATCCATCTCATCGATCTGCTCCAGCGGAAGAAACGTCATCATCCGAAGGAACTTCAGAACATCAGCATCATCCACATTTCTCCAGTACTGATAGAAATCATACGGAGAGGTCTTGTCCGGATTCAGCCAGACGGCTCCGCCGGAGGTCTTGCCCATCTTCGTTCCGTCATGCTTCAACAGAAGCGTAATGGTCATCGCATAGGCATCCTTCTGGAGCTTTTTGCGGATCAGGTTGGCGCCGCCCAGCATGTTGGACCACTGGTCGTCTCCGCCGAACTGCATCTGGCAGCCGTAATCCTGAAACAGTCGATAGAAGTCGTAGCTCTGCATCAACATATAGGAAAATTCCAGGAAGGACAGACCGCTCTCCATGCGGTTGACGTAGCAGCGCGCGCGGAGCATCTCATTGACATTGAATTCCGATCCGATGTCACGCATGAAATCCAGGAAATTCAGATCGCGCAGCCAGTCCGCGTTATTGACCATCTGCGCCTTGCCAGGTCCGAAGTCAATGAAGCGGCTCATCTGCTTCTTGAAGCACTCGCAGTTGTGGTCAATCTGCTCCACCGTCATCATCTTGCGCATGTCACTGCGGCCGGAAGGGTCGCCGATCATCGCGGTTCCGCCGCCCACAAGGGCGATCGGCTTGTTGCCTCTTTCCTGCATGCGCTTCATCAGAAGAAGTGCCATGAAGTGTCCGACATGCAGGGAATCCGCCGTGGGGTCGAAGCCGATGTAGAATGTCGCCTTGCCGTTGTCGATCAGGTCCGCGATTTCCTTCTCATCGGTCAGCTGGGCAAGAAGCCCTCTTGCCTTCAGCTCCTGCGATAATGTCATGTTTTCTTCCATTTCATTCCTCCCTGCCGCCAGATCCGCGGCCCTTTCCTACTTTCTTCTTTCAATCGATTGCCGAATCTTTTCATCCGGACACCCGCCGGGTTTTGCGAATAAATTTCTTTTATTTCCAATCCAGTGCGTTGGACTCAATCTTCTTGTCCCGCAGCATCAGATCGCGGACAGCATCCGCCGGGTTTTTGCCATCTTCGAGTACCTGGCAGACCTGATCAATGATCGGTGTCTCAATACCGAATTTGATCGAGAGCTGGTGTGCCGCCTTCGCGCTGAAAACGCCCTCGACCACCTGCTGAACCTCTTTCATTGCCTCTTCCGGTGACTTGCCCTGTCCGATCAGAATTCCGGCACGGCGGTTTCTCGAATGCATGGAGGCACAGGTGACGATAAGGTCGCCGATTCCGGTCAATCCCGTAAACGTCTCCATTCTTCCGCCCATTGCAATGCCGAGCCGCGCGATCTCTGCGATGCCTCTTGTAATCAGCGCCGCCTTCGTGTTGTCACCATAGCCGAGTCCGTCGGCAATTCCTGCAGCCAATGCCACAACATTCTTCAGCGCGGCACCGACCTGCATGCCCAGAACATCCGGGCTGGTATAGACGCGGAACACCTCACTCATGAAAATATCCTGCACATAGACTGCGTCCTCACGGCTGCGAGAACCGGCCACGATGGCCGTCGGCATTCCCCTTCCGACCTCCTCCGCATGCGTCGGTCCGCACAGAACCGCCGTTCGGCACTGGGGAATCTCTTCCTCAATGATCTGCGTCAGCGTCAGAAGCGTGTCCGCTTCAATCCCCTTTGCAGCAGACACAATCAGCTGATTTTCCTTTACATACGGCTTCATGCTGCGGGCGGTGCTCCGGGTAAACGGAGATGGCACTGCCAGAATGAGCAAATCCTTTCCGTCAATTGCCTTCTGAAGATCCGTCGTTGCCTGCACTTCCACGGGAAGCCTGACTCCGGGGAGCTTCGCCTTCTGCTCATGCTCCGTATTCAGCATATCCACTTCATCCTGCGCAATCGACCAGACCGTCACATGATGTCCGCGATTTGAAAGCTCAAAGGTCAGTGCCGTTCCCCAGCTTCCTGCTCCCAGCATTCCGATTTCTGCCATAGTGATGATATTCCTCTCTTAAACTTATACCTCGCTGAGGCAAAATCCGCGATACCAGAGAGAATTTCGCGAAGGCGAATTCTCTCTGTGTACAGAGTGCCGCTTGGCGGCACTCTAAGCAGGAGAAGATGTCATCAGACATCTTCGAGTGCAGCGGTT
>CALEFO010000061.1 GCA_937877165.1 uncultured Lachnospiraceae bacterium
AAGCAGAGGCAGAGGCGTCGAGATGCCTGAACTGCAAGAATCCGCAGTGCGTGCAGGGATGCCCGGTTTCCATCAACATTCCGGGATTCATTGCTGAATTAAAGAATGGGAATGTCAAGGGGGCCTATGAGGTCATCAGTGAGTCCTCTGCTCTTCCTGCAGTCTGCGGACGTGTCTGCCCGCAGGAGCGCCAGTGCGAGTCCAAATGCATTCGCGGCATCAAGGGTGAGGCTGTCTCCATCGGCAAGCTGGAGCGTTATACCGCAGACACTGCGAAGGAGATGGGAATCCGCCCGGAGAATCACAGCACGCCGAATGGCAAGAAGGTCGCTGTCATCGGAGCCGGCCCGTCTGGTCTTACCTGCGCAGGAGATCTTGCAAAGCTCGGCTATGAGGTCCGCATTTTCGAGGCCCTGCACAAGGCAGGCGGTGTTCTGGTCTACGGTATTCCGGAGTTCCGTCTCCCGAAGGAGCGTGTTGTTGCCAAGGAGATTGAGAATGTAGAGGCACTCGGCGTTACCATTGAGACCGACTGTGTGGTCGGCCACTCCACCACTGTACAGGATCTGATGGACAAGGAAGGGTATGATGCCGTCTTCATCGGCTCCGGCGCAGGACTTCCCCGTTTCATGAATATTCCGGGCGAGCAGGCTCTCGGCGTCTTCTCTGCCAATGAGTTCCTGACCCGTTCCAATCTGATGGGGGCATACTCCGAGGATTCCCGCACGCCGATCATGCGTCCGAAGAAGTGTGTTGTTGTCGGCGGCGGAAACGTCGCAATGGACGCAGCGCGCACGGCACGGCGTTTTGGCGCGGAGACACATATTGTATACCGCCGCGGTGAGGAAGAGCTTCCTGCAAGAAAAGAGGAAGTCGGACATGCGAAGGAAGAGGGAATCCTCTTTGATCTTCTCTGCAATCCGGTTGAAATTCTGGTGGATGAGAACGGCTGGGTAAGAGGCTGCCGCTGCATCCACATGGAGCTGGGGGAGCCGGATGCTTCCGGAAGAAGAAGTCCGGTGGAAGTACCCGGATCGGAATTTGAAATTGAGTGCGACGCCGTCATCATGGCGCTTGGAACATCTCCCAATCCGCTGCTCCACCGCACGACAAAAGGACTCGAAGCGGACAAGAGAGGACGCCTTATCGTGAAGGAAGGTACCGAGGAGACCACAAAGAAGGGCGTATTCGCGGGCGGCGATGCCGTAACCGGAGCCGCAACCGTCATTCTTGCCATGGGTGCCGGCAAGCAGGCCGCGAAAGAAATTGATGAGTATCTGAAATCGGTTTAATTATGAAGGACGGATATGGCACAGAGTCAGAGGCAGGAACAAGACCGCACATGGACGGAGAATCTTCCCTACAGCGCGGACATTCAAAGAGAAATTTTCGGTCAGCGGGACGGGTTTGTCCGAAGAATCGAGGAGGAGCTTGGGGTGACGGTTCTTTCCAGGAACGGCGGCGTGCAGGTTTCCGGAGAGAAGCAGAATGTCCGTCAGGCCGTGCTGACGCTGAATCAGCTGGCCGGTCTTGCGAGGCGCGGAACACCGATCGAGGAGCAGAACGTGAATTATGTGCTCGAAATGAAAAAGGAGGCCGAAGAGAATCCGGATCTTCTGCCGGCACTTGACAGCGATGTCATCTGCCATACCACCTCCGGAAAGCCGATAAGGCCCAAGACCATCGGTCAGGAGAAATACATTGAGGCCATCCGGAACAATTTGATTATTTTTGCCAACGGACCGGCCGGAACCGGAAAGACCTTTCTTGCTATGGCCATGGCAATTACGGCGTTCCAGAACAAGGAAGTGGAGCGAATCATCCTGACAAGACCTGCCATTGAGGCAGGCGAGAAGCTCGGCTTTCTTCCGGGAGACCTGCAGAGCAAGGTGGATCCGTACCTCCGGCCTCTTTATGACGCTCTGTACCAGATTATGGGAGCGGAGAAATTTCAGGCGAATATGGAAAAAGGCCTGATCGAGGTTGCGCCGCTTGCGTACATGCGAGGGCGGACTCTGGACAATGCGTACATCATTCTGGATGAGGCACAGAACACGACGCCGGAACAGATGAAAATGTTCCTGACCCGCTTTGGCTTCGGCTCCCATGCCGTCATCACAGGCGACGCGACGCAGAAGGATCTGGCACGTGGAACCGTGTCAGGTCTTGACGTTGCGACGAAGGTTCTTTCGAAGAAGAACATTGAGGGAATTTCATTCGTTACATTGGATTCGCGGGATGTGGTCCGCCATCCGGTTGTGCAGAAGATTGTAAAGGCGTATGAGGAATATGAAAAGCATCAGAGTCGTACTGACCATCAGCGAAGAGAATACCGCAGATCCTGAGCTTTCCTTTGA
>CALEFO010000062.1 GCA_937877165.1 uncultured Lachnospiraceae bacterium
CCGGATGTCTGCTGCCCGGTTTCGTTCGGGGAGACCCCGGGCTTTGTTCCGGACTGTGGCTCAATGTGCTACGGGATAGAGAAGGCGACGGGGAAGAAGCCGGTTTATATCGGCAAGCCGGAACCGACGATGATCAATATCGTTCGGGAGAAGTTTGGCTATTCCCGGGAAGAGACGCTGGTCATCGGCGACCGCCTGTACACGGATATCGCGTCTGGAGTCAATGCAGGAGTGGACACAGTGTGCGTGCTGAGCGGAGAGGCAACGGTCAAGGATATTGAAGACAGCGCGGTAAAACCGACCTATACATTGAAAAATGTGAAGGAGATGTGGGAGATCCTGAAGAGCGGGTAAGACATTCGAATGTGAGAAAGATCCCACGAGAACATTTGAAGTTGCTGCAATTGTGCACAAACTTTCAAATACAACTCCGGATGTTATCTGCTGCAGAGTTATTATCGGTATGAATCCGGTGCTTTGAGCAGAAAATCCGGCTCTTGCCAAACATGATTTCAGATGATACAATCAAAAAGCTGTTCTGAGTGGAACAGCTGTGAGGCCGTCTTTCCTGCCGCATCGCGGTGATCTGCGAGATACAGACAGGGGATCCCGGTGTTCGGGTGCGGCGGCTCATGTAGGTGAGTGAATGATAGATCATTCACGGCAGCGCTTGCACGAAGGAGGTAGTCGAACATGAGAGAAGGAATTCATCCTCAGTATTATCAGGCAACCGTTACCTGCAACTGCGGCAATACTTTCGTAACCGGATCCACCGTACCGGAGATCCACGTCGAAGTTTGCTCCAAGTGCCATTCTTTCTATACTGGCCAGCAGAAGGCAGCAAATGCTAAGGGTCGCATTGATAAGTTCAACAAGAAATACGGTCTTAAGTAAGATATCTGGCAGAACATATACCTTAAGTAAGATAGTGATTTCAAGCGATGACGGAGGTTGGAGCAGGAAGCTGCCCCAACCTCTTTGCGTTTCGCACATACAAGTTTGAAAAGAAAGGCGGCCACTTGTGGATGCTTTTGCTTTCTGGACTTGCATGCGTCCAGACTCCGGAGGCGAGTCCGGACGGAATCGTTACAAAATGCAGAGGAGAGTACAATGGCCAAACGAAAACGGCGGCAGCGCTACTCCGGAATCGGCGGACAGGCCGTGCTGGAGGGCGTAATGATGCGCAACAAGAGCCAGATGGCAGTGGCGGTGCGGAAGCCAAACGGCGAAATCGAGGTGGGTGTGGATGAGTACCACGGCATCGGAGAGAAGACGGTATGGACAAGACTTCCTCTGCTTCGCGGCGTGCTGTCTTTTATCGATTCCCTCATCACCGGAATGAAGGCGATGAATTTCTCGAGCTCCTTTTACGAGGATGAAACAACGGGAGACAGCAAGTCGCCGGAGAGAAAAGAGCGGGAAGAAGCGGTGCTGACTGGGATTACCATTGCGGTTTCTCTTGTTCTGGCAGTTGGAATTTTCGTGGTTCTGCCGGTCTTTCTGATGAAGCTGATGAGCGGAATGATCCGAAGCGATGCAGTGATGGCCATTCTGGAAGGTGTGATCCGGCTTGTTATTTTCCTGGTTTATATGATTGCGATCTCCGCGATGAAGGATATCCGACGGCTCTATGGCTATCACGGCGCGGAGCATAAATGCATCAACTGCATTGAGAGCGGAAAGCCGTTGACCGTGGACAATGTCATGAAAAGCTCTCGCTTCCACAAAAGGTGCGGCAGCAGCTTTATTGTGCTGATTCTGGTGATCAGTGTCATTCTGTTCTTCTTCATCCGGGTGGACAGCTTCGGAATGCGGATTCTGGTCCGTATCGCGCTGATTCCTCTCATTGCGGGAATTTCGTTTGAATTCCTGCGGTATGCCGGCCGGCATAACAACACGTTTGTGAATATCATCTCGGCACCGGGTGTCTGGCTGCAGCATATCACAACGAAGGAGCCGGACGAGGGCATGGCAGAGGTCGCGATTGCCTCCGTGGAGGCGGTTTTTGACTGGAGAGCCTATCTGAAGAAGAATTTCGGCTACACGGACGATGACATCGATGTGATGTGAAGTGCAATGATTCAGTACATGGAAATTTTGATGTCTCAAGCGGCCATGATGCTTGACCTGCACCGTCACTGCTGTGGGTGGGCTGCGGGCCACCTGTATGGATATGGAAGATCGAAGAACGGAAGCACAATATAGAACTTATCGGGAGCTGTATGAGGAAGGCAGACGGATTCTGGAACAGGCCGGGCTGCCGGATGCGGCATTGGACGCACGGCTCCTTCTGGAAGAGGTCTGCGGAACAAATCTGCAGACCCTTCTTGTTTCTCCGGATCGGAGAATTTCCGGAGAGGAAGAGAGAAAATACCGGTCATTCATTCAGAGAAGAAAGGACCGGGAGCCGACGGCTATGATCCTCGGTCAGTGGGATTTTATGGGACTTACGTTCCGCCTGAACAGGAGCACGCTTATTCCGGAGCAGGACACAGAGGTTTTGGTGGAGACGGCCCTGGAAGAACTGAGCGAAAGGAAGCTTTCGGATGCACCGATCCGGATTCTGGATCTGTGCACAGGCTCCGGCTGCATTCTGCTCTCTCTGCTTCATGAGCTGAAACGGGCTACGGGGCTTGGGACGGACCTTTCCGAAGAAGCCCTGGAGGCTGCAGAGGAGAATGCAAAGGAGCTGGGACTTTCCGGTCGCGCCGAACTGCGGCAGGGCGACTTGTGGGAGCCGGTCGGGGAGGAGCGGTTCGACCTGATTGTCTCGAATCCTCCGTATGTTCCGACCGGGGTGATTCCGACGCTGGAGCCGGAGGTTTGCTGCGGGGAGCCCTATGCGGCCCTGGACGGCGGCGAGGACGGCATGGTGTTCTACCGCCGCATTCTGAAAGAAGCGGCGAGACACCTGAAACCCTCCGGTATTATAATAGTAGAATCCGGATTTGATGAGGCGGCCGGAATCGTGGGCCTGATGGAGGATCAGAACCTTCGGAATATCCGCATCGTGAAGGATTACGGAGGGCTTGACCGTGTGGTCAGGGCGGAGACGTAAGGACAGAACATATGGGAAAAGAAGCCTTTTTTTACAGAAAAAGAGCAATGACCATATGGGTCAACCAGAAAACGGGATGCGGCTGGAGATTATCAGGGCAAAATCGGAGCCGGCAAGAGCCGGAATGAGAAAGAGGAATCAGGAATGTTTGAAAAGATGGATGCGGTCCTTCTTCATTATGAGGAAATCGCAAGAGAGCTCTCTTCGCCGGAGGTGGTGCAGGATATGGACCGCTACCGGCAGCTGATGCGGGAGCAGACGGATCTGACACCGGTGGTGGAGACCTACCGGGACTATCAGGAGGCCAATCGGGACGTTGCGGATGCTCTGGAGATCATTGATTCGGAGAGTGATCCGGAGATGAAGGAGATGGCAAGGGAGGAGCTCTCCGAAGCAAAGGAGCGCGTGGAAAAGCTGACGGAAGAAATGAAGGTTCTCCTTCTTCCGAAGGATCCGAACGATGACAAGAATGTCATCTGCGAGATCCGTGCCGGTGCGGGAGGAGATGAGGCGGCATTGTTTGCCGCGGAGATTTACCGAATGTACGTGCATTATGCGGAGCGCCGGGGATGGAAAACAGAGCTTCTGGATTTTGAAGAGAGCGGCATCGGCGGCATGAAGTTTGTGAATTTCATGATCATCGGCCAGGGCGCGTACTCGCGGATGAAATATGAGAGCGGTGTACATCGGGTACAGCGTGTGCCTGCGACGGAGTCCCAGGGACGGATTCACACCTCGACCATCACGGTTGCGGTCATGCCGGAGGTGACGGACGACATCAAGATTGACATCCCAATGGAGGATGTCCGCATCGATATCACGCGCGCTTCCGGAAACGGCGGTCAGGGCGTCAACACGACGGACTCCGCGGTTCGCCTGACGCATCTTCCGACCGGCATTGTGATTTATTCGCAGACGGAGCGCTCTCAGCTGCAGAACAAGAACAAGGCCTGGGCGCTGCTTCGTTCCAAGCTCTATGACATGGAGGTGCAGAACCGCCACGACAAGGAGGCGGATCTTCGCAGATCCCAGATCGGAACCGGGGACCGCTCGGAGAAAATCCGGACGTATAATTTCCCGCAGTCCCGCGTCACGGACCACCGGATCAAGCTGACGGTGTACAATCTCGGCGAGGTCATGAACGGGGCACTGGATGAAATTCTGGATGCGCTGATCGCAGCGGATCAGGCGGCGAAGCTGGTGAAGCTCAATACACTCGAAGCCGGTTGATACCGGCTTCTCCTGCCACGAGCAGGCGCTCACAGAGCGCTCTGCTCCCGCGTCGGAGAATTCACCTTCGTGAAATTCTCCTCGCGTACACTCGAAAATGCCTGATGGCATTTTCTCCTGTCAGGAGCAGGCTGATGGCACCGCATTACAGAACAGAGAGGTAACTATGGGACTTCAGGAATACAGACAGCAGCTGGATGAAATCGATGCACAGATCGTGAAGCTCTTTGAGGAGCGGATGTCGATTTCGGAGAAGGTTGCGGAGGACAAAATCAAATCCGGGAAGCGTGTCCTGGATAAGAAGCGGGAACAGCAGAAGCTGGCGACGCTGGCCGGGATGGCGGGATCGGAGTTCAACCGCCGGGCGGTCCGGGAGCTTTACGAACAGATCATGGCGATCAGCCGCAAATGTCAGTACCGCATGATGGACGATGCGGGGCAGCTTCACGGCCTGCCGTTCATCCCTGTGGATTCCCTGCTTGATGAGAAGACGAGAGTCGTGTATCAGGGTGCTCCGGGGGCCTATTCCGAGGCGGCAATGAAGAAGTTCTTCGGAGAAAACATCAATAACTTTCATGTGGAGACCTTCCGGGATGCCATGAGTGCCATTGAAGAGGGAGCGGCGGATTATGCCGTGCTTCCGATCGAGAATTCCACGGCGGGCATCGTGTCGCAGAATTACGACCTTCTCTTTGAGTTCGAGAATTATATTGTCGGCGAACAGATCATTCCGATCCGGCACTGCCTGATGGGCGTTCCGGGAACCACGCTGGAGAGCATCCGCACGGTGTATTCCCACCCACAGTCCCTGATGCAGAGTGAGCACTATCTGGATCAGCATCCGGAGTGGCAGCAGGTCGGTATGCAGAACAATGCGTATGCGGCCCGGAAGGTCGCAAACGACCGGGATATAACGAAGGCCTCCATTGGCTCGGAGTATGCGGCAAAGGCTTACGGGCTGGAGATTCTGGAGAGAGGAATCAACGATTCGGACAACAATTCCACACGCTTTATCATTGTGACGAACCGCAAGGTTTTCCTGCGCGGAGCCGGAAAGATTTCAATTGTACTGGAAACCGAGCATGAGAGCGGGGCGCTGTACCGGGTGCTGTCCCACTTCATTTACAACAATCTGAACATGACCAAGATCGAGAGCCGCCCGATCCGGGATCGGAGCTTCGAGTACCGGTTTTTCATTGATTTTGATGGAAATCTTCAGGACAGCGCGGTGCGCAATGCCCTCCGCGGCCTGCGCGATGAGGCGAAGAACCTGAAGGTGCTGGGTAACTACTAGAAAGATCATCCATGAGCAGATAGTGGGCGGTCAATTGCCGACAACCGGTCCGGTATGCCGGACACTGCGGCAGAACATAAAGAAGGGAACCAAACAAGATGAGACGGAAGGAATGCATTCTTTACCGGAATTTTGAAAATGAAGAGCTGCTGGACAAAATGACACGTGTGATCGAAGAGGGAGAGCGCGAGCTTTCCGACTCCGTGGCAGACCCTGGGAGCGAGAAGATTGCAGAGGAGCTGTATGAGTGCATCTATCTTCTTCTGAAGGAAGCGGGAGACAATGGTTTTTTCGGGAACCTCTGGCATGATTATCTGACCAGCCTTCTTGTCGGGCATGAGAACAGCTATTCCACGGCCTGCGAGATCCGCGGCGCGGTGGGCGGCAGCATCAACGAGGCGGCCCTGCACGACATCCGGATTTTCAAGGAATATTTTGACTTCGATTTTACAAAAATCATGCAGGGATTTCACGTTCCGGAGTTATCTATCATTCTGGATTATCAGCCGTCCGGAAAAGAGAGCAAAACCTACAATACGAGAATCCGGGACCGCATCTGCACACTGGCGCAGCAGTTCGAATTGGCCCGGAGTGCCGAAGAGATGAAGGATTTCCTCACGCAGTTCTACAAGGAATACGGTGTCGGCATGTTCGGGCTGCACAAGGCATTCCGAATCGAGCATGATGAGGCCGGAGAGTTTGCAGGACAGACAAGGATCGTGCCGGTGAAGAATATTCTTCATGTTTACATGAAGGACCTTGTCGGATACGAGATTGCGAAGAAGAAGCTGATTGAGAATACCGAGGCCTTTGTGGAGGGGAAGCCTGCCAACAACTGCCTGCTCTACGGAGAGGCGGGAACGGGCAAGTCCTCCAGCATCAAGGCCATTGCGAATGAATATTATGACCGGGGGCTTCGCATCATTGAGGTGAGCCGCTATCAGTTCCGCGACCTCAATAACGTGATCGCCCGCATCAAGAACCGGAATTACAAGTTCATTCTGTACATGGACGATCTTTCCTTCGAGGAGAACGAGACAGAGTACAAGTACCTGAAGGCAGTGATTGAGGGTGGTCTGGAGAAGAAGCCGGCCAATGTTCTGATCTATGCGACGAGCAACCGCAGACACCTGATCCGCGAGAGCTTCCATGACAGGGACGGGGCGGACTTCTCGGACAAGCACGGCGGAGATACCGTGCAGGAGAAGCTCTCTCTGGCAAACCGCTTCGGCGTCTCCATCTACTACGGAGCGCCCAGCTACGATGAGTATCACGAAATCGTGGCGGAGCTTGCCGCGCGGCACGGGATCCGGATGGATCCTGCGGAGCTGAAGAAGCAGGCAACGCAGTGGGAGATGAATCACGGCGGACTCTCCGGCAGAACCGCGCAGCAGTTCATTGATCACCTTCTGGGCATTCAGGAGGCGTGACCAGGACCGGCTGCAGACCGACAGGAGATCAGAGAACAGGAGGTGCACATATGGCAATCCGCACATTTGCGGCGATTGACGTAGGAAGCTATGAGCTTGGTATGAAAATTTTCGAGGTTTCCCGAACCAGGGGAATCCGCGAAATCGATCATGTGGCCCGAAAGATTGATCTGGGAAGTGATACGTATGCGACCGGCAAGCTCTCACTTCATCACATTCAGGAGGTGCGCGATGTTCTGAAGGAATACCGGAAGATCATGGACACCTACCGTGTGGCGGAGTATCAGGCCTACGGGACCTCCGCAATCCGGGAGATGAAGGGAGCCTCGATCATCCTCTCCCAGTGGGAGGAAGAGACCGGCATCCGGATCGATGTGCTGACCAATTCGGAGCAGCGCTTTCTGGACTATAAATCGGTCGCGTACCGCGGAAAGAATTTCGACCGCATCGTCTCCGAGGGCTGCGCCATCGTGGACATCGGGGGCAGCAGCATCCAGATTTCCCTGTTCGAGGACGGAGTTCTGCAGTCCACGCAGAATCTGAAGCTGGGTGTCTTGCGGATCCGCGAGCAGATCCGCTACATTGATGCGAGACGCTCTCAGCTGGAGAAGCTGATCGGCGAGATCGTGAATTCGCAGATGCAGGTGTTCACCGATCTGTATCTGGGGGAGCGGAGCGTTCCGAATATCATCATCATTGATGATTACATCTCCGCCTTCCTGGAGGAAAGAGGGAGGGATCTTGTGGACGCGGGACAGTTCCGCACGTTCGTGGAATCGTTCTCATCCCACTCTGCCGGTGATCTGGCAAGGGAGTATCGGATGAGCGAGGACGGCATGTTCCTGCTCCATATTTCCGGAGTGATGATGGAGTGCATCATCCATGCGCTCGGTGCGGAGCGGATCTATGCGCCGGGCGTGACGCTTGCGGACGGAATTGTGTATGAGTACGCGGAGCAGAAGAAAATCCTGCCGCCGAGCCACGACTTCGAGGAGGACATTCTGGCGTGCGCCCGTAATGTCTCCGGAAGATACCGCGGAAACGAAGAGCGCGCGCAGTCGCTGGATCTGATCGCGATGAAGCTCTTTGACGCAACGAAGAAGATTCACGGACTCGGGAAAAGAGAGCGTCTCCTCCTGCGTCTTGCATGCATCCTGCACGACTGCGGGAAATATGTCTCCATCGCAAATGTATCC
>CALEFO010000063.1 GCA_937877165.1 uncultured Lachnospiraceae bacterium
CTGATTATTCTGATGCGCCAGAGGCGCCTGTCCGGATAGTTGGGAAGCACCTGTCCGGTCTGAGGGATGCACTCCGGCGACATATATGCGGCAAAGCCGCCTGAGAACTTCATTTAGACGGTTCACCTTAACTGTTACTGAGCTTGAGATGGATCCAGTCCATAGACTTCTCGCATTGAGATGTCTTTCCCAGGATCAATGTTCTTGATCGGAATCTTATAGGAATCAAAAGCAATCCGATCCATGATGGCGTCTGTGAGAGGATTATCCTTTCCACCCATATTTTCGTACCAGTCTTCTTCCCAGTACTGGGAACAGAAGATCGTGGAAGAATGTTTACGGCGCTTATGGATGAGTTCAAGCAGGTTGGCTGAGTCCTTCTCTGAAAGGGAGATAAGCAGCCATTCATCCAGGATCAGCAGCACAGGGTTAGTGTATTTCTTCAGTACGTCTTTGAAACGACCGCTATCCCTGGCTTCCTGCAGGTCAATAAGGAGATCCGGGAACCGTACATACTTGACAGAGTAATAGTGTTTGCATGCCTCCATTCCGAATGCACAGGCCAGATAAGTTTTGCCGCTTCCTGTTGCACCGGTGATGAAGATGTTTCGATATTCAGTGATGTACTCACAGGTCGCCAGCCGTTCAATCAATGTTCGGTTGATCTTACGGCCATGCCCGTAATCGACAGCGGCAATGGACGCATCCGGCTGTTCAAGTTCAGCTTTCTGAATCAATCTCTTCAGAGCGTTGTTCTTCCGGGCTGTGTACTCGGCATCCACGATCATTCCGAAGCGGTCCTCGAAGGCAAGATCCTTCATAGAGAGATCCTGCATTTGAATTCGGAATGAGTCAGCCATCGGTGTCATGTGCATCTCGATAAGTTTGTCAATAGTGCTCTGGTTAGTCATGATCTTTTCCCTCCGTAATAACGGGCACCACGGGTGATGCCAGACTGTGAGCTGTCCTTCGGTTGTGTCTGTTCAGGCTTTTGCTTAGAGTCATGAACATCAGCAGCCAGGATGTTCCTGATACTTTTATAGCTGGGTGAATTCGAGTACTGCAGGGCCCTGGCGCAGGCGCTCTCAAGCTTCTGCGGACTCTTTCTCTCCGCGAGCTTCAGAAGCCCCATGCAGGACCTGTAAGACTGTTGTTCCACCCGACCGGAGGTAAGGATGCTGTCTACGACTTTATAAGTGTTAATTCCGATGTTTTCCGCCCATTTGCGGAAGCGGTCGCCGTTCCATTTCAGATATTTCTGGTGATCCGGCGGCATATGTTCCAATACAGTGGAGTACTGCCCGGGACGTCCGTACAGACGCTTGTGAGAAGCAATCCTCCTGTGGTTCTTGAAAACTTCAATGGTGGTATCCGTCATCCGCACATCGACCTTATCTTTGATATACTGATAAGGCACCGAGTAGTACATCCGATCTACTGCGATGTGATAGTTGAACTGTACTGTGGCGGTACGATGTTCAGCCGATTCAAAGTGGGTGGCAGGCAGAGGCAACAGCAACGGTTTCTCATCTTCGAGGAACAGTGTCCGCCGGCTGCCTTCTTTTTTCTGGAACGGTGCTTCGTTGTATTTCCTGAGTCTCCTTTTGATTTCCTGATTCAACTCCGCCAGAGAAAAGAATTGTTCATTTCTCAGGGCGGCGGTAATCCACGTGGAAACATGTCTGACAGTGCCCTCAGCATTGGGCTTATCTTTCGGCGTGCGTACCCGTGCCGGGATAATGGCAGTGTTGTAATGCTGGGCCAGTTCCTCATAGGATCGAATCAGAACCGGTTCATACTTGTCACTCTGTTTCCGGTTTGTTGCAGTGGGGGCATTGTCTGGCACCAGTATTGGGGTGACGCCTCCAAAGAATTCATACATATGGATGTGGGCAGCGATCCATGCCCGCTGTTGTTCATTGATGAAAGCTTCGACGAAGGCATACTGGCTATAAGTCATGACACCGACAAAAATCCAGGCTTTGGTGACCTCACCAGTATCCGGATCGATGATTTCAGCCGGGTCTCCGGCCCAATCTACCTCGATCTGCTGTCCCGGCTTTCTCGGGATGTGCATGGTGGCGCGGCGCTTTTGCTCATTCTGCTGGATGTAATAGCAGAACTGAGAATACATGAGGGCATCGTCGCCATTCTGACGGCATTCTTCGAGGTATTCCGTCCAGAGAAGCTTCCGGTTGACGCCATTCCGGAGCAATTCCTTCCGGATGTAATCATAATCAGGCATCCGTTTGGCAGATTTTGGCGATGTATCCTTTGCGAACATCTGCTGTTCCAGCTCAGCATCAGTGAGAGATTCATCCAATGGCCAGGATAGAGACAGCTCTTTGGCCCTGTGCTGAACCTTCATAATGGTCCGTTGTGAAACATGAAGGCTTCTCTGGATGTTTCGTAGCGATAGTCCTAAGGCTGTTAGCCTCAGGATCTCACGGTATTTGGTCATATGCGACCTCCTTATAATGAATTTGCATCGGAATTGATGCTTGAATTCATTATAAGGAAAGAAAGATCAGTGCATCCCTGTTACCGGAATGCTGCATCCTTGGCTTCCGGAACGGTGCTTCCCTGAGGCCGGACAAGTGCTGCAAAACAGCCCATAATCTTCATCG
>CALEFO010000064.1 GCA_937877165.1 uncultured Lachnospiraceae bacterium
TTCCGAAATTTTCTCCACAATGTCCGCGGTCAGACCTTCCTGCATCCGGTAGAAGCCCTGTGACTCATCATCCTTGAAGTCATAGAGGCTCCGGTCGACATCTTTCACTTTCTGTTCTGCCATAATCGCCGTTCCTTTATTACGCTTCCACGAATCTTTCGAATCCGCGCTCATTGATTTCATCTACCAATTCTGCACCACCGGTGTGAACCAGATTGCCCTTCACCAGAACGTGCGTGTAATCGACCTGCAGATACTCCAGAATCCGCGTGGAATGCGTGATGATCAGAAGTGCGCCGTTTCTCTTCTTCTGATATTCCTCAATGCCTCTGGAGACAACACGCACGGCGTCCACATCCAGACCGGAATCGGTTTCGTCCAAAATAGCAAGCTTAGGATTGAGCATCAGAAGCTGCAGAATTTCCGCCTTCTTCTTCTCGCCGCCGGAAAATCCGACGTTCAGATCACGCTCAGCGTAGGATTCATCCATTCCGAGCAGCTCCATCGTCGACTCCAGTTCCTTCTTGAACTGGAAAATCTTGAGAGGTTTTCCGGTTTTCTGGCGGATGGCGTTGCGAAGAAACGACTCCAGCGACAACCCCGGAACCTCCAGCGGGTTCTGGAAGGAAAGAAACATTCCCTTCTGTGCGCGCTTATCTGCAGACAGTGCCGTGATATCCTCACCGTCAAAAACAATTTTTCCGCCGGTCACCCTGTAATTGGGGTTTCCCATCAGTGTGTAGCCCAGCGTCGATTTGCCGGCGCCGTTCGGTCCCATCAGGACATGCGTCTCACCCGCCCCAATTTCCAGATTAATATGATGCAGCAGCTCGCCTTCTTCAATGGCTGCCGACAGGTCTGTCACCTGAAGTAATGTATCCGCCATAATTTCCTCCATCTGCCCGCAGCAATCTGTACATCGCTGCAATAGCCTGTTACATTTTATAATATTCTCATAACGATTCAGCATATCCCGATTTCCCCGATGGAAATCCCCCGATGCAGTCGGTCCAGGGACGCCGAACAGTTACATAATCTCTCAGGGTTAAATATTTTGGCACAGAACGTCTCTTCTTGTCTGTTGCCATAGCAATAAATACGTAGCATTCCGCCCGCCATGCCCGGTATTTTCTCAGGAAAATCCGGAATATCTGATGCGTCAGCTGCTCCTGCAAACGGTTTGTGGCTCAGATCACAAAATCATTTCCTGCAAGTGCATCTGCCTGATCCTTCAGATCCTGAAGCGTCACGCTGTCCGCATAGTCATTGATCACCTTGGAAAATTCCTTCCAGAACGGAAGCACCGCGCAGTCCGCACTGCGGGCACAGGGATTGCAGCCTCCCTCCAGACAAGGAACCGGTTCCAGCGGGCCTTCCATGACACGGAGAATGTCTCCCACCGTGTAATCCTCCGGCCGCTTTGACAGCCGATAGCCACCGTTATTGCCTCTTTGTGAACGCAGATATCCGGACCTTGTCAGCGCCGTCACAATCTGCTCCAGATATTTCACCGTAATATCCTGACGCTCCGAAATATCCTTCAATGAAATATACTCGCCTGTGTCATGAACCGCAAGGTCCAGCATCATCCGAAGCGCATACCGTCCTTTTGTTGATATTTTCATTCTGTCCCTCCTGCCCTGCACGATCTTTGGGTTGTCCCCACTTCGCACCTGCTCTATACTTTCTTCATATAATAATGAATGCGGTCTTCCGACAGAACAGGCTGTCGTTCCTTCGGAAATTTCCGATAATAAGGCCGCCGCAAATCCTACTAATTATTGTAATCCTATCGGTCCTCGGGTATTTGCCATAGATATCATATATGCCCGGACCTTTTTTCGCAAGCAAAGACAACAGAAAGGAACCTCTCATTCATGCTGACTGCAGATGAAAAGTATATGAAGCAGGCCCTCACACAGGCCAAAAAGGCCATGGCCCTCGGTGAGGTTCCCATTGGCTGCGTCATTGTTTATGACAACACCGTTATCGGGCGAGGCTACAACCGTCGCAATACCGATCATTCCACGCTCTCCCACGCAGAAATTTCTGCCATCCGCAAGGCCAGCCGCAGGCTCGGGGACTGGCGTCTGGAAGGCTGCACGCTTTACTGCACCCTGGAGCCTTGTCCCATGTGTGCCGGGGCCATCGAACAGGCCAGAATCGACCGCGTGGTCATCGGCGCTCCCAGCGACAAATCCGGCTGTGCCGGATCTCTCCTCAACATCGTCGCCAATGACAAGCTGATGCATCAGTCCGAAATCACCCGCGATGTCCTGACAGAGGAATGCCGAGCCCTGCTGCAGCAGTTTTTCCGCGATCTCCGTATCCGTAACCGCCTGTGTAAAAAAGAGCAGGACTTGCCGTAGAAAGGCTTCTTTGCTATACTAAGAAAATCCTGCCGGTGGCAGGGCTCGGGCAGCTGTCCGGGTGCATCGTATTGATGTTTGGGTCTCACGCAATGAATCCTGCGAACCGTGTCAGATCGGGAACGAAGCAGCACTAAGCAGATCCTTTCATGTGCCGTGAGGAAACCTGGCGGAGCGATGTATCCGGTACCGTGCCCGGGTCCTTCCACCGGCAGGATTTTATTGGATCAATGAGGATTTTGGAAATGGATTTATTGGATCTTACAAGCTGTCATCTCTGTCCGCGAAACTGCGGTGTCAACCGGGAAGCGGGAGAGACCGGCTTCTGCGGGCTCCCCGCAGAAATTCGTGCCGCTCGCGCCGCTCTGCTGTATTACGAAGAGCCCTGTATCTCCGGCACGGCAGGATCCGGCGCCATCTTTTTCACCGGCTGCAATCTCGGCTGTGTTTTTTGTCAGAACACAGAGATTTCCTCCGGCCTTCGCGGCGGTCCCTCCTCTTATGCAGGAGAACCGATCGATGTGGGCCGCCTCGCACAAATCATGCTGCAGCTGCAGGAACAGGGTGCCTCTAACATCAACCTGGTGACACCCTCTCACGTCCTGCATGTCCTGATTCCCGCACTGAAAAAGGCGAAGACAGACGGGCTCCGAATCCCGGTAGTGTACAACACCTCTTCCTACGAAAAGGCGGAGGCTCTCCGCGCGCTGGAAGGACTGGTGGACATCTACCTCCCGGATCTTAAGTATCATTCCACGCAGCTTGCCGCTTCCTATTCTAAAGCGCCGGATTACTGGGAAGCTGCCACTGCCGCCATCAAGGAGATGATCCGTCAGTGTCCGAAGCCCATCTTCGAAGACGGTTCCTCCTCTCTCGATGAAGCCGATGACTGGGACGACCCTCTGATGATGCGCGGTGTCATCGTCCGTCACATGGTTATGCCCGGGCACACCGAGGATTCCAAGGAAATTCTGCGCTATCTTTACGAAACCTATGGGAACCGGATTTTCATCAGCATCATGAATCAGTACACCCCTATGCCGCAGTGTGCAGCGGATTCTCTTCTCTCACGCCCAGTCACAAAAAAGGAATATGACGAAGTCATTGACTTCGCCATATCCCTTGGCATTGAGAACGGTTTTCTTCAGGAGGGCGGCACCATTTCCAAAAGCTTCATCCCTGCGTGGGACGGCACCGGCATTCTATGAGAAATCCTGATTAATATTCCTTCGCATCCAGATACTTCAGATAGTTGATGACCATCAAAGAAATCTTAAAGCGAAGTGCATCGTCAAAGTTCCGGATATCCAGCCCGGTCTGCTTCTGCAGCTTCTCGATCCGGTACACCAGCGTGTTGCGGTGAATGAACAGCTGTCTGGAGGTCTCGGATACATTCAGATTGTTCTCAAAGAAGCAGTTGATCGTAGAGAGCGTCTCCGCATCCAGGTCATCCGGCACTTCATCTCCAAAGACCTCATGAATGAATACGTTGCACAGATTGGAGGGCAGCTGATAGATCAGCCTGCCAATACCAAGCTGATTATAGGAATTAACCATCTTCTCGGCATTGAAGATCTTGCCGACATCCATTGCCATTCTCGCTTCCTTGTAGGAACGAGAAATATTCTTCAGATCGGTCACAATGGAGCCATAGGATGCGCGTACCTTCAGCATCGCCTCCGTGTTCAGCATGTCAACCGCCACCGTGGCTGCCTCTTCCAGCTGATCGTAGGACTCCGCCGTCTCTACTGCCTTAATGATGATTACGCTCTTCTCATCAACCTCCGTCAGGTAATCACCGTTGTGTGCAGTGAAAATGCTCCCCAGGAGTTCACTCGCTGATGTCTCTCCATCCGACTCCAGCTCCACCAGAATGATGGCGCGCGGCACCTGATAATTGATGTGCAGCTTCCTCGCGCGGTTATGAATATCCACCAGAAGAAGGTTATCGAGAAGCAAGTTCTGGAAGAAGTTGTTCCGATCGTACTTCTCACGGTAGGCAACCATCAGATTCTGAATCTCACTGACCGCAATGCGGGCGATCATCAGTGTGTGATCGCCGTCTCCGATTGCAGTCAGAACATAGGCGGTGTCCTCCTCGTCGCGGATTTTCAACAGATAATGGTTGCCGACAATCTGGCTGTCCACAGAGGACTTTGCAAATCCGGACACCATATCCGCAGCCGGAATTTCCGCTCCCTGCGTCATTGCAAACAGGCCGCCGTTCACATCCTGCATACAGAACTCCACCTTCGAAATCGAGGTGAGTTCTTCCAGACAACTCTTAACAATCTGTGATGATAGCATATATAGGTTCCCTTCTCCCCGCAGAATGATACCCGTACTCTTTGGCAGAAACCGGTTCCGTCATCCCGTACTGTGCGTCTGCTGTTCTCCGCGAGGTCTCTTTTTGCGCAGACCAAATCCGTCAAAAAGCGGATTTTTCGTTCATTATGATTATCTGTTGAAATATTCTACGCGCTCATTTTGTTAAAAACAACCCAATTTCCTATTTTTTGCTGCGTTTCACATTCATTTCATAATTCGAGCAGAATTCCTTTAGAACTTCTCCTCCGTTCACACAGCAGAGAAGCCGAAGCCAGGCAGCAGGAACGTCCCGCATTTTACTGCCTGGCGCAGGTGTATCTACAGAAAAAGAGGTGTGCAGATGCACACCTCTTTGATGATTTCGATATTCTCTCAGAAGATTAGTTGCAGATAGTCTTCTCAGTTTCCTTGTCGAATACGTGAACCTTCTCGGTATCAATTGCAAACTCAACCTCAGATCCCGGACGAGCGGTGGTCTTAGGATCAACGCGAGCAGTAACCGGAGTCTCGTTTACATCGAAGTACAGGAATACTTCTGCGCCGAGCAGCTCGTATACGTTAACCTTTGCCTTGAAGATCGCGTTGGACTTTGCCAGATCATCCGGATGATCAGAAAGGTTCTCAGGACGGATACCCATAACAACGGTCTTTCCGTCATAGCCGCCATCGATCAGGGCCTTGGACTTCTCAGCATTCAGCGGAACGGTAACCGCGCTGCCGATCTGCAGGGATGCCTGTGTGCCGTTTACCTTAACGGTAGCATCCAGGAAGTTCATCTGCGGAGATCCCATGAAGCCTGCTACGAACAGGTTGCAGGGAAGATCATACAGGTGCTGAGGAGTATCTACCTGCTGAACAACGCCGTCCTTCATAACAACAATTCTGGTACCAAGCGTCATAGCCTCGGTCTGGTCGTGTGTTACGTAGATGATGGTGGTGCCCAGTCTCTGGTGCAGCTTTGCAATCTCAGATCTCATCTGTACACGAAGCTTTGCATCCAGGTTGGAAAGAGGCTCATCCATCAGGAATACCTTAGGATTACGAACGATTGCACGTCCCATTGCAACACGCTGTCTCTGTCCACCGGAAAGAGCCTTCGGCTTACGATCCAGAAGGTTGGTCAGATCCAGAATCTTCGCTGCGTTGCGAACCATCTTGTCGATCTCGTCCTTCGGAACCTTACGGAGCTTCAGTCCGAATGCCATATTATCATAAACCGTCATGTGCGGATACAGAGCGTAGTTCTGGAATACCATTGCGATATCACGATCCTTCGGCTCTACATCGTTCATAACCTTACCGTCGATCTTGAGGGTACCGGAGGAGATGTCTTCCAGACCTGCGATCATACGAAGGGTGGTAGACTTTCCGCATCCGGAAGGTCCTACGAAGATGATGAACTCCTTATCTTCGATATCAAGATTGAAATCCTTAACTGCCTCAAAGCCGTTGGGATACTTCTTATAGATGTGCTCCAAATTAAGACTTGCCATTTCATAACCTCCTGTTGGTGCGGAAGCTTTCTTCCGCTTTTCACGACTGTACTTAGTATAGGAGAAAGCCCCCTTTCTTACCATCACCTAAATCCACAAAAAAACCGGATTTTCCTTGGCAATAGTACGGAAAGGGGGCTCTCCAGGCGTCGCCTTTGTTGATGTTGTTCAAGGTTTGCAGAGCTTCACTGGACATATTATCCAATTCCCGGCGCCTTCGTCCTTTTCATGGGCAAAAGCACCCGGATGCTCTCTGTTTTTCCTGTATTGTTCGGCATTTCGCCGCGTTTTACTTGTTCTCGTTCAGGATGCGGTAAGCTTCTTCCTTCTCCGCCTCGTCCTCTTCCTCCGTCAGTTCCTCTTTCTTGGGCTCAAACCGTGCAAACGGCTTGCTGACCAGAAGACAGGTCACATAGCCCGGTGCCGTGAATCCGAACAGAACCACCAACGGGAAAATCTGAGGAACCAGAAGAAGCGACAGAACCGCCAGAGCCGCAGAAGCCGCCCAGATTCCACCGATTCCCAGGGTTCTCGGGAAATTGGCGATTGCCATCAACGCGGAATTCTTGAAGGTTGTCTTTACGTTGTTGACAAAATGGCTCTGAAGCGGGAACACCCACTGCAGAAGAAGATATAAAATAATCGTAACCACGATCACAAGATAACGGATTGCCTTTGGAAAAGTGTCCGGTGCCTGACGGAACATCAGAAGATCCAGTGTCAGTACAACGATCAGGGCCAGCATAATCAGCCACTCTCCGGTGGCCTGTTTGAAATTCTCCTTAAACTGCTGGAAAAACGGGCGGACTGTGTAGCCCTCTTCTTTCCTCGCCCACTTCAGCTCCACGTAATACATGGCAGACAATGCCGAGCCTGCCGTGATCACCGGAATGCATAAAAGCAGGGTGAGCAGATTTAAAATCATCATGTCCGCAACACGGGACAGTGCCCGCATCACCGGACTCTCAAGATCAAAAAACTTTCCCACTTCTTTTCCCTTTCCTGCCGCAACTTTCTGCAGCACTGCGGGGAGAATCATTCTCCTCCGCTTTCCTGGTTTCGCCCGCTGTCTCCCCTCCCTCATGAGAAATCAGCATGCTGACATATTCTGTGATCCTGCCGCAGTGCACTGCATCCGCATCCGGATCACGATGCTTCTCCCGGCAGAAGTCCGTCCAGAAAACTTTGTATCTGCTCCCGGATCATCCGGATCAGGCTTTTCTTTCCCTTCTCCGCCTCCGTCCGGACCACATCACCAACCGCCTTTGTCGCACTCTCCCCGGCCTCGCTGACCTTCTGCGTCACAGTCGCCCAAGCAGAATCTTTAGCACTGTTTACCGCATCCATCACCTTCGGATCCTTGGTGATTTCCGACCAGATCAGAATAGGGGACAGCCCCATCTCCTGCAGCTGGTCCAGTGCCTGCAGAAGATAGCGTTTCTCCCGGGCGATGCCAGAATCTGCAGGTTCTTCCTTCGCAGCAAAAGGCGCGGATTCCGTATCCGTTGACATATCCCCTTCATCCGTTTCCGGAATGTCGGCCCAGCCGGATGTCTCTGCTGCCTCTGCCTCCGCTGGTGCAAAGCTCCCTGCAAGGCAGGCGGCAGTCAGGAGTACGCAGAGAATTCTCTTAGCAGATCTTTCCGCCATCCGTAATGTCCTTATCTGTCTCCGGTGTCATCAGTGCAAGCTTTCCGTTCTCATCCTCCGCACACAGGAGCATGCCTTCCGACAGAACTCCCGCAAGCTTCGCCGGCTTCAGATTACACACAACCGCAACCTTCTTTCCAACCATCTCTTCCGGCTCATAGTACTTGTGAATGCCCGAAACAATCTGGCGTGTCTCGCTTCCGATACGAACCTGCGAGCACAGAAGCTTCTTCGAGCCCTTGACCGCCTCACACTTCACAACCTGTCCGACGCGCAGCTCCACCCTGTCAAAATCATCAATCGAGATGGCTTCCTTGTGCTGCAGGTCTTTTTTCTCTTCGGACGCATTGCCTTCCTTCTTGCTGTCACCTTTTTCTCCGCGCGCAGCCGCTGCCGCAGCCTCCGCCTTCTGTTTCTCTACAATGACAGCAACCTTCTCCATGACTTCCTTCTCATCAAGCCTTGCGAAAAGGATCTCCGGATCCTCCGTTACCTTATTTCCGGACGGGTACAGGCCAAACGTCTCCAGCGTATCGAAATCACGCAGCTTCGTATTCAGCTGGGCCGCAATCCGGTCCGCCGTATCCGGCATAAACGGAGCAAGAAGGGAGGTTCCCATGATGATGCCCTCGGTCAGGTTGTACAGCACCATTGCAAGGCGGTCCTTCTTCGCCTCGTCTTTGGCAAGCACCCATGGCTCCGTCTCATCAATATACTTGTTCAGCCGCTTGAAGACTGCAAAGATCTCCTTCAGGGCATCCGCCACACGCAGCTCCGCCATGTCCTCTTCCACCTTTGCATACGCATCGGTTGCCACGGCCTTCAGCTCTTCGTCCACGGCTTCCTCCTCGCCGCGGTTCTCTACCACGCCGCCGAAGTACTTGTTGCTCATGGAGATGGTTCTTTTCACCAGATTTCCCAACGTATTGGCAAGATCAGAATTGATCCGTTCCACGCACAGCTCCCAGGTGATCACGCCATCATTCTCATACGGCATCTCATGCAGCACAAAATAGCGGACCGCATCCACACCGAACAGTTCCGCCATATCATCTGCATAGATGACATTTCCCTTGGACTTCGACATCTTCTCCCCGCCCTGCAGAAGCCACGGATGGCCGAAAACCTGCTTCGGCAGCGGCTCGCCCAGTGCCATCAGGAAGATCGGCCAGTAAATGGTATGGAACCGGATGATATCCTTGCCGATCAGATGAAGGTCCGCCGGCCAGTACTTCTTATACAGGTCCGAAGAATTTCCGTCTGCGTCATACCCGATGCCGGTGATGTAGTTGGTCAGCGCATCCAGCCATACGTACACCACATGCTTCGGATCAAAATCAACCGGAATGCCCCATTTGAAGCTTGTGCGGGATACGCACAAATCCTGAAGGCCCGGCAGAAGGAAATTATTCATCATTTCATTCTTGCGGGACTCCGGCTGAATGAATTCCGGATGTTCATTGATGTAGTCGATCAGACGCTGTGCGTACTTCTGCATCCGGAAGAAATAGGCATTCTCGTTCTCTTCATGCACCGTTCCGCCGCAGACCGGACACTTGTCCCCATCCACGATCTGTGAAGGAGTGTAGAACGCCTCGCATTCCGTGCAGTACATTCCCTTGTACTGTCCCAGATAGATGTCTCCCTGATCATACAGTTTCTTAAAAATCTTCTGAACCTGCTTCTCGTGGTCCGCATCCGTCGTGCGGATGAAGCGGTCATAGGAGGTATTCATCAGATCCCAGATCCGCTTGATCTCTCCTGCAGTTTCATCCACGAACTGCTTCGGAGTCTTGCCAGCCTGCGCGGCCCGCTCCTCGATCTTCTGTCCGTGCTCATCCGAACCGGTCTGGAAATGCACGTCATAGCCGTCCGCGCGCTTGTAGCGGGCGATACTGTCCGCCATGATGATCTCGTAGGTATTGCCGATGTGCGGTTTGCCTGATGTGTAAGCAATGGCCGTTGTGATGTAATAAGGTCCTTTATTCTGCATTCTGTTCTCCTTGTTATACCCCGCTGAGGCAAAATCCGTGAATGCGGTTTTGCCGAATGCGGCAGCCGGTGCGCCAGCACCGATGCTGCAGTTTGAAAGTGACATATCAAGGTCTCTTTCAAACTGCTTCTCTTACCAGGTCAGGACGTCACAGCCATCTTCCGTGACCAGCACCTGCACTTCTCTTTGTGCCGAGGGCTTTCCGTCCGCGGTATAAATGGACCAGCCGTTCCCCTCATCCTGGAAAATTTCATCCGTTCCCATATTCACCATCGGTTCAATGGTAAAGCACATACCGGGCACCATCAGCATTTCTGTGCCAGGCAGAGAAACATAGCTGACATACGGGTCTTCATGGAATTCCAGCCCGCAGCCGTGCCCCCCGATCTCCTTGACCACCGAATAGCCATTTTCCAGGGCATGCTGGTGAACCGCATTTCCCATATCTCCCAGGAAGGTCCAGGGCTTTACATTCCGGATGCCGATCTCCACGCATTCGTTGGTGACCTGCACCAGCTTTTTCCAGTCATCCCGGACATTCCCGATCATGAACATACGGGAAGAATCGGAGAAATACCCGTTCAGAATGGTGGAGCAGTCCACATTGATGATATCGCCGTCCTTCAGGATCACATCCTTACTGGGAATGCCATGGCAGACCTGATCATTGACCGACGTGCAGACGCTCTTGGGATAGCCTTCGTAATGAAGGTCCGCCGGAATTCCGCCCATTTTCACGGTAGTGTTGTACACAATATCATCAATTTCCTGCGTTGTCATGCCCTCGTGGATTTTTTCCGCGATTTCATCCAGAACCGCAATGTTGATTTTCGCGCTCGCCTTGATCCCTTCCACATCCTTCGGAGTCTTGATGATGCTTCTGTCCGGAACAACATATCCCTGCAGCTCATATTCACGGATTCTCTCATCAAAATCCATGTGGCAGTTCTTGTATTTCCTGCCGCTTCCACACCAGCAGGGAGCGTTGCGGTCAATTTTGGTCATGTGCTGTGTCATTTTTCAGATATCCTTTCTGCCGCGGCCTCGTCTGACTCCGGAATTCTTCTTTCTGGAAGGCAGCTGTCTTTTTTTATTTTCCTAGTTCCTCACAGCCTTCCGGCCGCTGTCGGAAATGGTTCATGAAGAATTCCGTATTTTCCTCAATGTCGCCGTGATAAATCGCAGAGCCCGCCACAATGACATTGGCTCCCGCGTTCAGAGCCACGTCGACATTCCCGCGGACAATGCCTCCATCTACTTCGATGTCCGTGTCCAGATTCAGGCCATTGAGCATGGCCCGTGCCTCGCGAATCTTGCGGGTACTGGTCTCGATGTACCTCTGTCCGCCGAATCCCGGCTCGACCGTCATGATCAGCAGCATATCAATCCGTTCCAGATAAGGAAAAACTTCCTGAATCGGCGTCGACGGCTTGAGAGCAAGTCCGACGCGCTTCCCCTGCTCGCGAATGGCTGCGATCACTGCACCGACATCCGGGGTCGCTTCCATATGAAACGTAATCCCATCTGCCCCACAATCTGCAAAATTCTTGATGTACCGCTCCGGATCCTTCACCATCAGATGGACATCGAAGAATTGATCCGTACTGCCCCGGATGCTCCGAATCACCGGCATTCCAAATGAAATCGACGGAACAAACATGCCGTCCATTACATCAATATGCACCCAGGGAGCACCTGCCTCGCGGGTCGCCGCGATCTCCTGACCGAGGCAGTTGAAATCTGCAGCAAGAATGGAGGGAGACAGCTTAATCATTTCGATCACCTGTAGGGCACGCCCTTGCGCCCTGAAAATCCGAATGTCTGCATAGACATCTGTTGCCGTTCAAATGCCCGGAGCTCCTGTGACAGAGCCCCGGGCCTTTATTTTCTCTCACACGAGGAAGGCCATCCAGTCTCCTGCGTGTCTGCTCCTTCAGCCCTTTACAAACGCAAGCGTCTTTGCTGCAATGCCTGCTGCGTCAAGGCCGTACTTTGCAACCAGCTCACCAGCCGTTCCGGACTCTCCGAAGCGGTCCTGTATGCCAATGCGGCAGAGCTTTGTGGGAAGCTTCTCCGACAGAACCTCGGCAACTGCTCCGCCGAGACCGCCGATGACGCTGTGCTCTTCCGCCGTCACCACCTTGCCGGTCTTGCCTGCAGAAGCCAGAAGGAGCTCTTCGTCAATCGGCTTGATCGTGCAGATATTGATGACCTCTGCATCGATGCCCGCGTCCTTCAGGGTCTGTGCTGCATCCAGTGCCGCTGCAACACAAATGCCGGTTGCCACGATCGTGACGTCCTTTCCCTCTCTCAGGAGCTTTCCCTTCCCGATTTCAAAATGGTAATCGGGATCATTGAAAACCGGAACCGCATAACGGCCGAATCTCATATAAACCGGTCCGACATAGTCTGCCGCTGCCTTCACGGCAGCTCTTGCCTCGATGTCATCCGAGGGGCTCATGACAACCATCCCCGGGATCGTACGCATCAGGGCCAGATCCTCGTTACACTGATGGCTTGCGCCGTCCTCGCCTACCGTGATACCTGCATGCGTTGCACCAATCTTGACGTTAAGGTGCGGATAGCCAATGGAGTTTCTCACCTGCTCATAGGCACGTCCTGCTGCGAACATGGCAAAGGTCGAGGCGAACGGAATTTTTCCTGCTGCCGCAAGTCCTGCCGCAATTGTCATCATATTCCCCTCTGCGATGCCGCAGTCATAAAAACGGTCCGAGTACTCTTTTGCAAAATAAGAGGTTCTGGTGGAGGCCTTCAGATCAGCGTCCAGCACCACAATATCCGGATGATCCGCGCCGAGCTCCGCCAGTGCATGTCCATAGCTCTCACGGGTTGCGATCTTCTTAACGTCTGCCATTACTGCTCGCCCTCCTTCTCCAGTTCTGCATCAATCTTCGCAAGTTCTTCCATTGCTACGGCATACTGCTCGTCATTCGGCGCTGTGCCGTGCCAGGACGCCTGATTCTCCATGTAAGAAACTCCCTTGCCCTTGACAGTCTTCGCAATGATCGCCGTAGGCATGCCCTTGGTGGCTCTTGCCTCCTCAAATGCCTTCCGGATCTCGTCAAAATTGTGTCCATCAATGGTGATCACATGGAAGTTGAAGGCCTCAAACTTCTTATCGATCGGATACGGGTTGTTGACTTCGGAGATGTCGCCGTCAATCTGAAGGTTGTTGTTATCTACAATGACACAAAGATTATCCAGCTTCTTGGCGCCTGCGAACATCGCAGCCTCCCAGACCTGTCCTTCCTCCAGCTCGCCGTCTCCCAGGAGCGTATACACGCGGTAAGCCTTCTTGTCGATCTTTCCTGCGAGTGCCATGCCGCAGGCCGCGGAAATCCCCTGTCCGAGAGATCCGGAAGACATATCCAGGCCGGGCAGATACTGCATGCTGGGATGCCCCTGAAGTCTCGTTCCGAGCTTACGGAATGTCTTCAGCTCCTCCACCGGAAAATATCCCTTCAGCGCCATCGC
>CALEFO010000065.1 GCA_937877165.1 uncultured Lachnospiraceae bacterium
GCCGGAAAGGAATCTCGACATGTCTCAAACAATAGATCTTACCTGCCCCAAATGCCGATTGTGTGAGGATTCAGCGGAAGGTCAGGGAGTCGTCCGTCATGGAGTCGATGATGGCGAGAGACTGCAGATTGATGCCGCGTTCGCGCAGCTCCTTTCCGCCCTTCTGAAAGCCCTTTTCGATGACGATGCCGACTCCGGCGCAGGAGGCTCCCGATTGCCCAATGAGGTCCAGAAGTCCCTCTACAGCGCAGCCGTTTGCGAGAAAATCGTCGATGATGAGAATCCGGTCATCCGGCTGCAGATATTTTTTGGAGACGATGACGTCGTAGGTCCTTTCGTGCGTATAGGAGGTCACCTTTGTGGTGTAAAGGCTCCCGTCAAGATTGGTGCTCTGCGATTTCTTGGCGAAGACGACCGGAACATGGAAATACTGGGCCGCGATGCAGGCGATGCCGATGCCGGAGGCCTCGATGGTAAGAATCCGGGTGATGTCCTCCTGCCCGAACAGGCGGTGGAACTCCTTCCCGATTTCATTCAGAAGGTCAATGTCCATCTGGTGATTGAGAAAGCTGTCTACCTTGAGAATGTTGCCGGGACGGACTGCTCCATCGCGGAGAATGCGTTCTTTTAAGAGCTCCATTGAAAAATCTCCTGAATTGTGAAAGATAGATGGTAATGGAAACACCAAATAGTATACCATATCAGAGAAGGCACCCGGCAAGAGCCTGTCGGAAGTCTTTGCATTTGGAAACTGCAGCATCGGTGCGGACACACCGGCTGCCTTATTCGGCAAAATCCACGAGGTATGGAAATGACGCAAAAGGACTTTAAAAACTGGTCGGAGCTGAAAATATTTCTGTCTTATTTCAAGCCGCACCGGGGACTGTTCTATCTGGATATGTTCAGCGCACTGGCGATTGCCATGATTGACCTGGCTTTTCCGGCAGTGTCCAGGTGGTGCATGTACACCCTTCTTCCGGAGAATGCCTGGAGGACGTTCTGGGTGGTCATGCTGGTTGTGACCGGGGCCTATGTGCTGCGGTCCGTTTTCTATTACATCATCAGCTACTGGGGACACAATTTTGGCGCACGGGTTGAAGCGGACATCCGCAGAGATTTGTTCCGGCATATTCAGGAGCTGAATTACGGCTTTTTCGACCATAACCGCGTGGGACAGCTGATGAGCCGTCTGACGACAGACCTGTTCGACGTGACGGAGATGGCGCATCATGCGCCGGAGGATCTTTTTATTTCCACTGTGACGATCCTCGGCTCATTAATCATTATGTTCACCATCCAGTGGCGGCTTGCGCTCGTTCTTGCACTGATGCTGCCGGTTTTCCTTGCGGTGGTTATGCACTGCAGGCTGCATATGAGGGACGCTTCGCGCAAGGTCAAGGTGACGGTGTCCGCGATCAATACGGAATTCGAGTCGGAGCTGTCCGGAATCCGGACGGCGAAGGCCTTTGCCAATGAGCCGGAGGAGCTGCAGAAGTTTGAGAAAGCGAACCAGAGCTATCGGGGAGCAAAGTTCGGCTTCCACCGCGCGATGGCAGAGTTCAATGCGGCGATGGAATTTTTCCTCTGCATGCTGTCTGTCGCGGTAATCGCGGTGGGCGGAGCTCTGATTATGCAGGGAGAGCTGAACGTAATCGATTTAATTACCTTCAGTCTGTATGTCTCTGCGTTTGTAAGCCCGATCCGGAAGCTCGCCAATACCTCCGAGATGATTGCAAACGGAACGGCGGGACTGCATCGGTTTGTGGAGCTGATGCGGACGGAGCCGGAGCTGAAGGACAGGAAGGATGCGGTCGCCCTGCAGAAGGTAAAGGGTGACATCCGTGTGGATCATGTGTCCTTTGCCTACCAGAAGGGGCAGGGAATCCTGCATGATGTCTCGCTGGAAATCCGGGAGGGAGAGACGATTGCCTTCGTCGGATCCTCGGGCGGCGGAAAGACAACACTCAGTCAGCTGATTCCGCGGTTTTATGATGTGACCAGCGGAGCCATTTATCTGGACGGACATGATGTGCGCGATGTGACGCAGGAATCCCTTCACCAGAACATCGGTGTGGTGTCGCAGGATGTATTTCTGTTTGCAGGGAGCATCGCAGAGAATATCCGGTATGGACGCCTGGATGCGACGATGGAGGAGGTCATGGAGGCTGCGGCCAAGGCCGAGATTGCAGAGGACATTGCGGCGATGCCGGAGGGGTATGATACGAATGTGGGAGAGCGGGGCGTTCTCCTTTCGGGAGGACAGAAGCAGCGGATTTCCATTGCCAGGATTTTCTTAAAGAATCCGCCAGTCCTGATTCTGGATGAGGCGACGTCTGCCCTTGACAGCGTGACGGAGGCAAGGATCCAGGAAACGTTTGAGAAGCTCTCCCGCGGAAGGACGACGATTGTGATCGCGCACCGTCTGTCAACCGTGAAAAATGCTGACCGCATCGCGGTGATCGATGAGGGGAGAATCATCGAACTGGGAACACACGAAGAGCTGATGGCAAGAGACGGGGAGTACGCGCAGCTTGTGAAGACACAGGAGCTGAAGAGCTGATGGATCATTGCCGGCTTCGGAACCAGAAATAAGGAGAAAAAAGGAAGATTCAAACAAAAAAGTGAGCCGGGGGCCATGCAGCTGCATGGTCCCCGGCTCGAACAGTATCCGGCTCGTATGCGAAAAGGATCAGGAGAGATGCTCCGCCTTCGTCACCTTCCGTGTCGAGGTGAACTGGTAGCCGGTCAGACTTCCGTCCTCGTATTCGATTTCGCCGGCCTGATTGTCGTACGGGTCGTCGCGGAAGTAGGTCATCGGCGGGGTCAGCTGCTTCTGGAACTGCGGGTTCGACGGCAGACGGAACGGATCGAGATTCCCGAAGAAGTGACGCTGCTTCCAGATCTGACCGCTCCGGTAGGAGCCTCCGCCGTAGGACGGATCTACATACAGCCAGCCGTAGGGCGCCAGATAGACGATTGCCCAGTCATGACTTCCGGGATCGGCGTCGCAGAATTCGTTGCCCGACTCCCAGCGCGCCGGAATGCCGAGGCACCGGCAGAGGGTGATGAACATCAGTCCCTGCAGTCCGCAGTCACCCTTGCGGTTCATGGCCGCGTATTCGCCGAGGTTCTCGATGTTGAAGTAGCAGCGGACGAAGGAGTAGGTAACCTCGGTTGTAATGTACTGATAAATGGCTCTTGCCTTTTCCAGAGGCGTCTCACAGCCGTCGGTGATCTTGTGTGCGAGATTCACCATGAAGGGAGTGAAGCGGATATGAGGCTGCTGCTCGGCAAGATCCTCGGGCTTTACCTGATCGGCAGGATAAGGCTTATTCATTTCTGCACGGTTTGCGGCGACCGCTTCCTTTGTCCAGAGGTCGTGATAGACGCTCTTTACAGTGTATTCGTACTCCACGAAGAAATCGTGGTTTTCCTGAATATCCTCTTCGTAGCAGATGGTGCGCTGCGGTGCGTTCTCGTCGGCGAGAATGTAGTGCTCTGAGGAGGTTTCCAGAATCCGGATGTCGGAGACATAGGAGCAGGCGCAGACAACCGGGATGTAAACCTTGATTCTGCCGGGGCGGAATGCATCGTCATCTACGCGGACGGTGAAGCGGATGCGGAAGCGCCAGGAGTCGCTGCCGTTTTTCTGCATATCGATCAGAGACTGCCAGAAGGTGTTGCCTGGAGCGGCATCGGGTGTCTTCTCAACCGGCGCGCCGGCCTTTTCTTTGTTGGCTGCGTTTTCCAGATCGTTTTTCAGGGTGCCGGCCATGCTTCGGATGAAATGCTCCTTGCCGTTTACATAGATCCAGTCGATGCGGCCCTTGTCCTGCAGCTCGCGGAACTTTTCGGGAGTCAGATCCGGAATCACGGTCTTGGCCTTTTCAAATGCTTCTTCATAGGAATACGGATAGTCCGAAGGAAGCGCGCGCAGGATTTCGCGCTCGACGCGGAGCTTGGATTTCAGGTTCTCGCAGATGTCTTTCTGCAGCCACTGGTCGATGAGACGTGCCTCGCCGTCAAAATCACCGAACTGCTTGCGGCTTTCAATGTCAGTGGGAAGCGCGGTGCCGAGTGCCTCCAGATCGTTGTAGCGGAATGGTTCCATGGGTGTTCCTCCTGTGTGAGTTGTCAGAGTACCTCGTCGTAGACGCGAAGCACATTTTTATAGAAGATACTCTCTATTTCTTCCCGCGTAAAGCCTTCTTTTTCGAGACCTTCGGCAAGGAGCGGGAGCTTGTCGGCGCTGCCGTAATCAAGAAGACCCTCAATTCCGTCAAAATCCGTGCCGATGCCAAGGCACTCCCTTCCGCCGACATTCATGATATGGCGGGCGTGAGCAGCGATGGCGGAAAGACTCTGGCGTGGATCCTTTTCCTTCGGCTCCAGGAATTCCGGGCAGAAGTTGATGCCGGTGACGCCGCCGTGCTCGGCAAGCTTGCGGATCATGTCATCGGTAAGGTTGCGTCCGCATCCGCAGACGGCCCGCGCGTTGGAGTGACTGGCAACGAACGGTCCCTTGACAATGCGGCAGACGTCGTAAAAGCCGGCATCCGAGAGGTGGGAGACATCCACAAGTATTCCCATATCCTGCATGGCCTCGACGAATTCCACGCCGCGTTTTTTGAGACCGTGATCGTCTGTCGGAACGAATTCAAAATAGTGCGCCTTATCCGGATGGTTGGGGCTTGCCAGTTCATTCTCATGATTCCAGGTTAGCGTCATCATTCTGGCTCCGGCATCGTACAGCTCCTTCAGGTGCTCCAGAGAGCCCTTGCAGCAGCCGCCCTCTTCAATCGACATAAGAGCCGAGAGGCGGCCGGCCTTCTCATTGGCACGAATTTCGTCGCCGGTTGTGACCTGTGAGATGAGATCGGAGTTTGCAGCAAGCTCTTCCTGGAAAACCTTGACGAGACAGGAAACGGTATACCAGGGATCCAGGTATGCTTCCTGTTTGTCCGGATCGGAAGGCTGTTCGGAAGAAGAGGTGCTTTTGGCAGGAGCCGCGAACGGGGATGCAGCGGGAGAGAGCTCTTCCGGGTGCCGGACAAAATCGGCTCTCCGGTGGAGATCTACGAAAAGGCCGAGATTCTGGCAAAGGCACTCTCCCTTTTTCAGACGTTCCAGGTCGATCATGAGATCGTTCCTGCGAAGTGTTTTGTTCTGCTTCCGGAGCCGGGAATACCAGATCTCGGAAATGGTATCGCAGTGCATATCGATGTATTTCATGCGCAGGTCCTCCTTAATATATATGATGCTGCAGGATGAGGTACAGCCTGACATGGGCTGGCAGACATTCTGCAGTCTCCATAAATTGTATCACTGTATGCAATCCTGCAAAACTTCTTTTTCTATAAAAATTCGTTCATCGCAGGATCCCATGGCGGCAGGGACGGGCGAGACTTTTCTATTGACAGAAAGGACTGCGGGCTGTACTATCGTATACAATTATACAGAAAGTTTTACAGCCGACTTTTCTCCTTTCGTACAAGAGAGCCGGACGACTGTCTTGGACGCAAGGATGAAAAGCTTTCTGCAAAAAGGAGGAAAAAGTTATGAAGAAAACCGGCAGGATTCTTGCGGGCCTTTTGACGGGCGTGATGGCTTTGTCACTGGCAGCCTGCGGCAGCAGCTCCTCAGGTTCCGCGGACAGCGGAAGCGGAGCAAACGGAGAGAAGACCACATTCCGGACGCTCTATACCGGTGAGGTGCAGACGCTGAACTATCTGACGACCAGTACCACCAATGATTACGCGATCAGTGCGAACATCATTGACTGCCTGGTGGATTATGATCAGTACGGCAACATTACCCCCGGACTTGCGGAAAGCTGGGAATCCAATGATGATATGACGCAGTGGACCTTCCACATCCGCAAGGGCGTCAAGTGGGTCAACGACAAGGGCGAGGAGATGGCGGATGTGACAGCCAATGACTGGGTTGCCGCGGCACGCTACGTCAATGACGCCGCGCACGAGTCGGACAACCAGTACATGTATGACACCGGTGCCATTGTCCATAACGCACAGGCCTATTATGATTACACCGCCTACATGCTGGCAAGCGACAACGGGACCAAGGATACGGATGAGGACGGCGAGAAGCTGGAGCCTGTGGATCCCGTGAATCCCGAGGACATCGGCGTTGAGGCGACCGATGACTACACGCTGGTTTACACGCTGGATGCCCCCTGCTCCTTCTTTACGAGCATCGTTTCCTATACTTCTTATATGCCGGTCTGCCAGGCATGCCTGGATGAGTACGGCGATTCCTTTGGCCTTGACAATGAGAGCCTCTGGTACAATGGCGCCTTTGTCCTTCAGACCTATGAGCCCCAGGAGAAGCACGTGCTTGCCAAGAACCAGTCCTACTGGGACAAGGATCACGTCTATCTGGATGAGGTGGTTTCCACCTACAATGCGGATGCGACCAGTGTAGAAGCCAATATGTACAAGAACGGCGAGATCGACTACGCGAGCATCAGCGCAGATCTTCTGGATTCCTGGCTGAATGATGATGCCGTCAAGGATCAGGTTCACGGCTCCAGACCGGACAATTCCTTCAGCTATTTCTTCTGCTTCAACTTCGACCCGCAGTTTGATGCGGAGTACGAGCCGGAGAACTGGAAGATCGCTGTCAACAACGAGAATTTCCGCAAGGCTCTGATGGCATCCCTGGATCGCGTGAAGGCCCTGACCGTTTCCGAGCCGTATAACCCGGAGAAGCTTTTGAACAACACGGTCACTCCTGCGAACTTCGCAGCAGCGGCAGGCAAGGACTATACACAGTATGATGCCCTGAAGGACATCACGGACGGCGACAGCTTCGATGCCTCCAAGGCACAGGAGTACCGAGACAAGGCAAAGGAAGAGCTGACCGCAGCGGGATGCACCTTCCCGATCAAGGTTCTGATGCCTTACAACCCTTCCGTTACCAACTGGGATAAGGAGTGCCAGGTCATTGAGCAGCAGATGGAAGGCGTCCTCGGATCTGACTTCATCGACATCATCGTGCAGGCAGGACCGGAGACCGGATTCCTTTCTTCGGTCAGAAGAAGCGGAGATTATGCATTCCTGAAGTGCAACTGGGGTGCGGACTACGCGGATCCTCAGACCTGGACAGAGCCCTTCACGGAAGACAACAATTACAACTTCTGGGATAAGTCCGGAAACGACGATACGCAGAAGATTTACGACGAGTGGTCCGCGAAGGTGGCAGAGGCTGAGGCCATCTGCGATGATGATGAGGCACGCTATACTGCATTTGCAGAGGCAGAGAAGATCCTGATTGATCATGCCATCATCATTCCGTTCAAGATCGACGACGGCGGCTATGTCGCTTCCAAGCTGAATCCGATGGAAGGTGAGTATGCTCCCTACGGCGTCGCGCTTCAGAGATACAAGTTCCAGCACCTCGGAGAGAAATCCATGAGCATGGATGAGTTCGATACCGAGCTGGAGAAGTGGCAGGCAGCAAGAACCGAGGCTCTGGAAAAAGCCGCGGAATAATAAAAAAGATTGCAATCGTGGTCCAATAAGGGCATTATTAGTTTAATGCGTCAAATCTTTCCGGCAGGCGCCTGGTGCACCTGCCGGTTTACGTGCATACTGCAGTGCGGCGCGGACATCCGGGACAGCTGGATGAGCACGGCAGAAATCCAAACGCACGGAAGTGGAGGTACTTTTGAGCAAATACATTCTCAAACGGCTGGTGCATTCGCTGATCACGCTGTGCATCGTCATCACCATTGTGCTGCTTTTGCTGCGCAAAATGCCGATCGAGGGATACTTCAACAACTATGAGAAGATGTCCCAGAC
>CALEFO010000066.1 GCA_937877165.1 uncultured Lachnospiraceae bacterium
GCGGAACTCCGTTCGGAGCCCCGGCCCCGACGGTGAAGATTGCAACGAATACGGCGCTTTCGGAGCACAAGAGGAACTGGATCGACTTCAACGCAGGAACGGTGGCGGAAGGAAGCGAGTCCCTGGACGAGGCAGGGGAGCGGCTTCTTGACTATGTGCTCCGCGTAGCCTCCGGAGAAAGGACGCTTTCGGAGGAGCATAACTGCCGGGAGATTGCAATCTTCAAGGACGGCGTGACGCTGTAGCAATACGGCCGATGCAATATATCATTTTCAAGAACAGCTTGATATCATAAGGAATGCAGCAGACGTTTCTCCTATTGGAAAAACGTCTGCTGTTTCATATATTTTTTTAACAGAAAAGCGCAGAAGTAAGGAAAGGTGACAATCTTATCACTAATGCCAACGTTTCCTGTGGTGAGTTTGATCCCGTGCCGGATGTCCGGGTAGGAATCACTTTGAATGAGCTGATTCATGGATTTTGACCGGTTTGTATTGGCTTTTACCTCTACAGGAATCAGCTCGTTGGCACTGCGAATAAAAAAATCTTCTTCCAGAGTAGAATCCTCACGGGAATAATAGTATAGACCATAACCCTGCTTTGCCAGGGCTTCCGCAGCGAAGTTTTCGTAGAGCGCACCTTTATAAACGCCAAGGTTCTTGTTTGCCCGCAGATCAATCTGGGCCTCATCATCGAGGCTGGCCACCAGTAAACCGGTGTCGGCCAGATACACTTTGAATTTGTTCTCACAAACGTTTCCCTTTAGTGGTAATTCTGGAAATTGCAGGCACTGACAGATATTAATCAGTCCGGCATCCTTTAACCATTCGACACAGCCCATATAGTCTTTGGCTCGACCGCCCTTTTTAATTTTTGCGTATTGGAATTTCTTGTTTTCTTTTGACAGCTGTGCCGGAATGGAACGGAAAACACTGAGTATTCTCGCTTTATCCAGACCCTCGGCATATTTTACGATATCATTCTCATAGTCGGTGAGCAGTTGGCGCTGAAGAGAAAGTGATCCCTCAAAGGTTCCGGTTTTGATATAGCGCGACAGGATTGCAGGCATTCCTCCTAAAATGCAGAATTCAAGAAAGAGGCTGGAAAAAATATGCTGCTCGACATCTGAAAACGGAACCGCAGAAAGAAGATGGTTCAACATGGATGAAATTGTGTCATCAGAATACCCCTTGGCCCAGAGAAACTCTTCAAAATCCATGGAGTACATCTGATAATCTGTTTTATAACCAACGCTGATGCTTGCGATGCGCTGATACTGGACGCCGAGGAGGGAACCGGAGCAGATGACATCGTACCTTCCGTCCTCTTTGAAAAATTTCAACGAGGTTGCGATTTCAGGAAAATCCTGAATTTCATCAAAAAAGATTAATGTTTCGCCGCTGCGGAACTGTTTGGATGGGTCAATCCGGCTGATTAGTCTGGTGATCCGGTCCGTGGAAAATCCTTCTTCCAGGATCGTTTTGTAAAAAGGTTCTGTAATGAAGTTAATTTCAATGACATTTTTATAGTGTTCACGGGCAAATTTGCGGATTGTTTCTGTCTTGCCTACCTGTCTGGCCCCCTTTACGATCAGAGGCAACCGGTCCGGATTCTTCTTCCATTCCCTCATGAAAATATCCGCTTTACGACTTAAATAGTTCATAGATTGGCTTCCTCGCTGAGTGAATTGCCTGCTGCAATTGTTTTCTGATAACATCTATTATACTTCATAGGCCGAACCTCAGAGGCATATAATAGAGAAAAACTACACCTTTATGAGCTATAAAAAACAAGAAAACACATTTTTATGAGTGATATATGACATATAATAACACTTTTATGAGTGAATAATGGAACGGAAACACATTTTTATGAGCATGGACTTGCGTACCGAGGCAAAAGCGGCACTCTTACAGGGAAAGAGAAGAGCAGGTTCATCTGCGTCCGCATCAGAAGGAAGGAAAGCCGGTCTGTTCGAAATTCCGGGTTGACAAATTCCACGGACAGGACAATAATTCAGGCAATTTAAGAACGAAGAGGACAAGGGCGTCCGGCAGAAAGATCTGCCGGGCGCCCTTGTCTGTTTCAGGGATCTTTGCAATGCGGCTTCTCCATACAGAATCTGCGGAAGGTCTTTGGCGGCTGCTTCTGGAGCAGGAGCAGATGTCGATCGGAAAAGCTTTTCAGGAGGCACGAATGGGACGTAAATTTGATGATCTGACACTGGAAGAGAAAATCGCACATTTTGATGATGTGGCGGCAAGAGCCTTGCCCTTGTGGGGCTATCCGGGGGATGCGGAGAAGAAGCTTTTGAATTTTACGGAGAATGCGACCTATCTGGTGAAGGCGAAAGGCAAAGAGATCATGATCATGCGGGTGCATCGTCTGGACTATGCCACGATGAACTCCATCCGGACGGAGCTGCAGTGGCTCACGGATTTGAAGCGTGACACGGATATTTCTCTGGCATCGCCCATTCCGATGACAAACGGGGAGCTGGTGGCAACCATTGAGACGCCGGAACTGGAAGAGAAGCGCCATGTTGTCTGCTTTTCCTTCGCCAAGGGAAAAGCACCGGTCGATTCCAGCGACGGAAACGGGGATGTCAGTGATCTGATTGCCAAAATCGAGAAAATACCGGATTCCATTACCATTCCGACCTTCCGGGCAGCGTCGGTTCTGACGGATTTCATCGGCGGCATGAAATCCTCCACGGCTCTTACCGAAGAGGACCGCGCCATGTACCGCATGGTGGGAGAGATTATGGCGAAGATCCACCGGCAGTCAGAGCAGTGGAGGAGGCCTGCTTTTTATGAGCGGATGGAATGGGGATTCGATGGAACCTTTGGCAAATGGAACAACTTCTATGGAGCAAGCTATGCGGACCCTCAGTGGCTCTCTGCCAAGGACATCGCAGTGTTGGACGAGGCGAAGGAGCTGATTCGAAGACGCCTTGCCCTCTATGGAGAAAGGCCGGACCGCTATGGGATGATTCACAGTGACCTTCGGACAGCGAATCTGCTCAAGGATGGCGACACCATCACTGTGCTGGATTTTGATGACTGCGGCATGGGCTGGTACATGTACGACGTTGCAGGAGCCGTGGCGCTCATGGAACATCGGCCGGATCTGCAGGATATTGTGGAGGAAATTCTGAAGGGCTATGAGGCCATCCGTTCACTGTCTGAAGAGGACAAGGCGGAAATTCCTACCTTTATTATGATGCGGAGAATTGGGATGCTGCAGAGTCTTCTGTTCCGTATTGGCTGCGTGATGGGAGGCAGCGGCGAGACGGCAGAGCTGACACCGGAAATCCTGGCCTTCTATGCGGAAGGAACTGTAATTCTGGCCAGACGCTATCTGGAAGAAATGGGCGGACCGGAATTCGGATTGACCGGAAAGGTCAGTGTGGCAGTACAGACGAAGCAGCAGATGAAGCATGCGATCCGGAAACCCTATGTAATCTGACGGAGGCTTCACGGTATAGAGGCCATACATCCCGGATGAAAGAGGAAGGAAAATAACATAGATAAAGACAGCAGATAATTTAGAGGAATTTTTCTATCAACAGGCTGAAGACAGAATGCAGCAGGAGGCATCAGAATGAGCAAGGCACATGAAATTTATGAGGAAGCAGCAAGAATCTGGAATCCGAACAAGGTGGAGGTTTTCCGGAGCTTTGGCGTCGAGATGGCGATGGGAGAGCGTGAGGGCTCTGTGTTCAAGGATTTGGACGGACACAGCTTCATCAACATGCACAGCAACGGAGGCGTCTTCAATCTGGGGCATAAGAATCCGGAGGTGATGGAGGCTCTGATTGAGGGCGCCAGGAAGGTGGATGCAGGCAACCACTATTTCCCCTCGGAATATAAGAATGCCCTCTGCGAAGCACTTCTTTCGGTTTCGCCGAAGTCCATGAAATATGTTTATATGCTCAACGGAGGCGGAGAGGCCATCGATGCTGCCGTGAAGTTTGCAAGAAGGGCAACGAAGAGGAGGCGTGTCATCAGTCTGGACTGCGCGTTCCACGGCTCCACAGGAATCTCCATGGAGGCAAGCAATGAGCTGTTTGCAAAATTCTGGAACATGGAGGCAGATCCGGAGCTCTATACGCATGTGCCCTACAACGATCTGGATGCCATGGAGAAGGTCCTGAAGAAGGAGGACACGGCGGCGGTTCTGGTCGAGAGCATTCCTGCAACAGCAGGCTTCCCGATGCCGATGGAAGGGTACCACAAGGGAATTGAAGAGCTGGCGCACCGCTACGGCGCGATGTACATCGCCGATGAGGTGCAGACGGGCCTGATGCGGAGCGGAGAAATGTGGTGCTGCGTCAAATATGGCGCAGAGCCGGATATGATTGTGACAGGCAAGGGACTTTCCGGAGGATACTATCCGATGTCTGCCATCATTATGAACGAAAGGGCAGGAGAATGGCTGAAGGAGGACGGCTTTGCGCAGGTATCCTCCTTCAATGCATCGGAGCTCGGCTGCATCGTCTCCAGCAAGGTCATGGAAATTCTGACAAGGCCCTCCACGAAGGAAAACGTGGATATGCTGACAGACCTTTTTGCCAGGGAGCTTCCGAGAATTCAGGAAAAGCATAAGGCGTTTTTGAAAGAGATTCGTCAGTGCGGCGTGATCATGGGCCTCAAGACCTCACATCCGATGGGCGGCATGGCACTGATGGCGGCGCTTCTCAAGAATGGCGTCTGGGCTGTCTATGCGGATTATGACAAGGGCGCTCTTCAGTTTAAGCCGGGACTTCTTATGCCGAAGGAAACCGCAGAAAAGGTGCTGGTGATTCTGGATAAGGCACTGGGAGAAGCACAGCAGATGGTGGAGTCCGGAGCGTTTGGAAACTAATACTCTGCCTCAGTGAGGGATCAACGTGATGAAAAAAGAAATTTTCCGCACCATCAAGTATTTTCTGATTGCCTCTTCGGCAGGTCTGATTGAAATGGTATCCTTCGCGCTTCTGACAGAGCTGAGCGGATGGCCGTATTGGCCCTGCTATCTGATTGCACTCATTCTGAGCGTTCTCTGGAATTTTACGCTGAATCGGAGATACACCTTCCATTCCTGCAACAACATTGCGGTTGCCATGTGCAAGGTGGCAGCGTACTACGCGGTGTTCACGCCTCTGTCGACGGTCCTCGGCAACTACCTGGCAGAGACAGCCGGGATGAACGGGTATCTCGTGACGCTCCTGAACATGCTCTTTAACGGCGTGACAGAGTACCTGTACCAGCGTTTTGTGGTCTTCGGGAAATCGATCGACAGCCGCAGCTGATTCCGGAAGTCATGTACTCTGTTTTCTTCAGCTGAAAGGTAAGAAAACTGCATGGAAGGTTCCGACTGTTTCCTGCAAGATAGAAGACGGACCGGGAAAAGACTTTGACCCGGAAGAATATGCATTGTATTTTTTATGAAAAGCAGCCGATGGGCAGGAGGAATCAGTATGATGCAGGGCAGGAACAAATTTCTGACATTCAGCTATGACGACGGTGTGACGCAGGATAAGCGGCTTGTGAAGATTTTCAACAAGTATCATCTGAAGGCAACCTTTAATATCAATTCGGGGCTTCTGGGAAAGCCCGGGTATCTTCGCCGCGAGGATATGTGGGTCGGACACAATAAGGTGGAGCCGCGGGAAGTGGAGGAGCTTTACAGAGGACATGAAATTGCAGCGCACACTCTGACGCATCCGCATCTTCCGGAGCTTCCGGATGAAGAGATCATTCATCAGGTGGAGGATGACCGGCTCCAGCTGGAAAAGCTCGGAGGACAGCCTGTGACCGGCCTTGCGTATCCGGGCGGAGGCCCTACTCACGATGAGAGAGTTGTAAGGCTTATTCGGGAGCACACCGGAATCCGCTATGCAAGAACAACGGTCAGCAATTACAGCTTTGATGTGCAGGAGGATCTTCTGCAGTTTCAGCCCACGGTTTATCACCGGGAATATGACAAAATGATGGAGCTCGGGGAGAAATTCATCAAGCAGGAAGTCTGCGAAAAGCCTCAGATCTTTTATGTCTGGGGGCACAGCTATGAATTTGATTACTATGATACCTGGAGCCAGTTCGAAGAGTTCTGCAAAATGATGAGCGGCAGAGAGGATATCTGCTATGTGACCAATCAGGAAGCCCTTCTTGGAAATGTCGGTTTTTGACGTCTTTGAGGTCGGATCATTCCATTTTCGGAAAAACAGATTCCGGTAGAATGAAATCAGATCAGGGGAACGGAACCTGTTTATGAAAAAGGAGGGTTTTATGAAACGATTTGTGAAAAAGGGAATGTGCCTGGGACTTGCAGGCATGATGATGGCTGGACTTGCAGCATGCGGAAGCAGTCAGGGCAGTACGGATGCCGGACAGACCGCAGCAGCAGAAGCGACAACTGCGGCAGCAGGTACGCAGAGCAGCGCAGAGGGAGAGCCGGTCACCATTAAGTTTACCTGGTGGGGCAATCAGAGCCGTCACGAGTATACGCAGCAGATGCTGGATAAGTACACGGAGCTGCATCCGAATGTAACATTCGAAGCACTGCCGAATGGATGGGATGGCTATTTTGATAAGCTTTCCACACAGGCAGCTTCCGGGTCCATGCCGGATGTTGTGGCAATGGATTATCTGTACATTACCACCTATGCCAAGAACAATTCCATTGCAGATCTTCAGCCCTATGTGGACAATGGCACCATTGATGTATCTGCAATTTCCGAAGATGTCCTGAACAGCGGCAACATTGATGGAAAGCTGGCAGGAATTGTCGGATCCACAGGATCCCTTGCAGTCGGCTATAATCCTGCCGTCTTCGAAGAAGCCGGAATTGAGGTCCCGAATGCAAACGGCGATTGGACCTGGGATGACTTCGTTGCAAAGGCAAAGGAAGTGAAGGAGAAGACCGGAAAGCTTGGCGTTACCTCAACCGGCGTGGTGGATGACACCAACCTCTTCAACTTCTGGGTCCGCCAGCATGGCGCACAGCTGTTCAGCGATGACAAGAAGTCCTTGGGATATGACGATGATCAGATCATGGTAGATTACCTTGACATGTGGAAGGATCTGATGGATGCCGGCGCAGCAGCAAACCCGGATGAATATGCGCAGATCCAGACACTTGGTCAGGAGGCAAGCCCGGTGGTAACCGGAGATGCCGGCATGATCAACGAGAACAACAATTATGCAAGCAAGCTCAGCAGCGTGAATGAGAATCTGGAAATTACCATTCCACCGGTAAGTGAGAGCAACCCGAAGGCTATGTGGAATAAGCCCGGATACTTCCTCTGCATCTCGGAGACCTCCAAGGTTAAGGATGAGGCAGCCAGGTTTATCGACTGGTTTATCAACTCGGAAGAAGCCAATGAAATCATGATGGCAGAGCGCGGTGTACCGTCCTCTTCCAAGGTCAGAGAATTCCTGGTAAATTCCGGAAAGATGAACGAGAAGCAGACGGAGATGTTTGCCTATGCAGACACGGTTCTGAATTACTCCAGCACGGCTCCGGCTCCCGATCCGATCGGTATTGCCGAGGTTGGTGAGAGCTTTAAGAACAACGCTTATCAGGCCTTCTACGGACAGATGTCCTCGGCAGATGCAGCGGCTGCATTCCGCAAGGAAGCAAATGATATTCTTTCCAGAAACAACTGAAGTAATTGAAGCAATTTGTGTGCAGAGCCACCCCGCAGATGCAGCGGGGTGGCTTTGTACACAAAAAAGATGCAAAAGAAAATCCCGTGCGGCCTGAAATATTGATCCGGCTGTACGGGAAATTTGTCTGCCTGATGCGGCAGGATCAGATGCGGTCTGATTGCGAAGAGATGGATTGCAGATACTTACCGGTATTGGTTCCTGCTTCCTCGCCGGCAAGATTGTAGCCTTCCTGAAGATAATGGAAGGTGTCCTTCATCAGGCCCTTTCTGGCAAAAGAGGCAAAGCACCGGCTTACGAGAATGACCCCCGGATCTTCTCGGGCAAGCTTCTCCTGCATCTGTTGAATCGGAACGTAGAGCTCCGGAAGATCGCGGTGGTTGCCGATCCGGATCAGGAAGCAGCGGCTTAGCCCGCATTCTTTCCGGAAGGAGGAAATCATATCACGTGTTTTCCGGTAGTAAACCTCCGGATCCGTGTGGAGATCTCCGTCTGTGCAGCCCTGACACCAGACCATGCTGCGGTGCCGCACGGTAATATGATGGTCCCAAAGCCAGCCAAGACACTGTCTGGTGCGGGATGCAGCGTCGGAATAAAAAGGAGAACCGGGAGCCCATTCCGCAATCGAGGAGCCGCCCTTGGAAGCGGATACACCGACAATCGGGATCCCGGTCTGCTGATAACAGGAATTGACGAAGGCAGAAACCAGGGAGCCGGTTTTCATACCGGGCTCGTAAATTCCGGAGAGAAGATTCTCATTTCTTCCGAAGGGCTCCGTGATGGGATGGAGCGTGGATGGATCCGAAATGGCCCGGAATTCATAGCCGTGCCCCTGAGGAACTGCCGGGGCCTGATTCGCGTTTCCCCGACCGGCCATATTGCTCTGCCCCATGAATGCGAAAAAATCAACTTCATATAACTGCATGGAAAATTCCTTTCTTCATACCAGGATGAAAGATAACATGAATTTACAATCTGTATTGTATCCGTTATGTTAGAAGCAGAGTCAGAGTTTTTTACTGAAAAGAACCGACTTTCGGATGCGTGGTCCGGAATATCCTATGGAAAACATCAGAGGAGACCAGCGGAATGAAACATAGAATCAATATATTTGTGAAGAATCTTCCTTTGTCCAAAAAGCTGGTTCTTCTGTTCGGAAGCTTTCTTTTGTCGGTCTTTTGCGTGTTTCTTCTGGTTGTGATGGTGCTTGTTTCTGCGTATGAAAAGCGCCTGTACGAGGATTCGCTTCGGAATCTGGATTATTTTGTTCAGACGGTACGGATGGAATATGATTCGGTGGAGAAAACCAGCTATAATATGGCACTCAACCGCAGGAACCAGGAGCTGATGGCGCAGCTGTCGAATATGCCGTACCCGGGTGTTGAATATATGCAGAAAATCCGGTCGCTGCGTGCGCTGCTTCAGGATGCGCTGTATCAGGAGGCCTATATAACCGGTGCATATTATCTGGGAGTGCACGGGGACTCCTACGCAATCGGAGGAGCTGTGTCCGGCTTTACGGAAGAGAAGAAGACGGAAATTCTCCGGATGGCGGATCAGGCAGAGGGAGGCTTTGTATTTGTCTCCCCGGATGATACGTGTCCATATCTGATAGGAGCGCGTGCGGTGCGGAACCGTCTGGATATGAGCATGCAGGATATGGGCTATGTCATTTTGTTCTGCGATATGGAAAAGACCATCTCGGATGCAGCACAGAAACTGGAGACCAGGCCGCTGGAATGGGCTGTTGTGCATGAAGGAAGTGTGATCTTTGCAGAGGGTGACGGCAGGGAACTTCCGGTTATGGACAAGCTGCAGGGAGAGCAGGGATATCAGGTATTTCACTATGAAGGAGAGCAGTATTTTACGACCTATCTGACCTCCGGACTGTCCGGCTGGACCTACGTTCAGACCTTCCTGTATTCACAGATGTACGGGACAATCCGGCTGCTGCGGATTTTCATGCTGGTTCTGACCATATTTGCATTTTCGATTTTGTTTTTTGCCGCCAACCGCCTGTCAAGGTATATTACAGAGCCGATTGAGGTTCTGATTCAGCGAATGAAGCTTGCAGAAGGCGGCGATCTGAAGCTGGTATATGAGATGGAGACAGAAGAGCGCAGGGATGAAGTAGGAAAGCTCTCGCAGGAATTTCATTACCTTCTTGGCAGAATCCAGGAGCTGGTTTACGAGAATTATGAGAGACAGCTGATTCTGCAGGATACGAAGTACAAAATGCTGCAGGCACAGATCAATCCGCATTTTCTGTACAATACGCTGAATACCGTTAATTGGATGGTGCAGCTGGGCCACAGCAAGGACGCCGGACGTGTGGTTGTGCAGCTGGGAAAGCTTCTCCGGGCCTCGTTTGACAAGAACCCGTATGCCAGCGCGAGGGAAGAGCTGGAAATGCTGAAGAACTACATTGCGATTCAGGAATACCGCTATCGCGACCGGGTGACCTTCTGTGTGGAAGAGAAGGGACCTCTGGAGGAGTTTACGGTTCCGCGTATGATATTGCAGCCGCTTGTGGAAAATGCGCTCAACTACGGAGCGGACAGGATGCAGGGCCCCTGTACGGTCCGGGTTGAAGCAACGGCCTCGGAGCAGTACCTCTCCGTGGGAATTCATGACAACGGACCCGGGGTGGATGCCAGGAAGCTGGAAGCGATGCGAAGCTTTACCGTGCAGCCGGAAGGACATGGAATCGGTCTTAAGAACATTCACGAGAGACTGGAAATCTGCTATGAGCATTATGATTTTACGATGGATTCTTCGCCGGGCGGGGGCATGCACATTATGCTCCGCCTTCCACGGAAGACGAAGGATCTGCAGTCTGGGATAAAAGTGGAAAGAAGCGGAAGAGATGCGGGGGTAGAAAGATGATGTATACATTGCTTCTGGTGGATGATGAAGAGCTGGAGCGGGAGGGTATGGAGAAGCTGATTCCATGGGAAGAGTATGGGATCCGGCTGGCAGGCACCGCAAGAAACGGCGAGGAGGGCTTTGAGATCGCCAGAGATATAAGGCCGGATCTGATCCTCACGGATATTAAAATGCCGCTGCTGGACGGGATTGGCATGATAAGGAAAATCCGGGAGGAGCAGCTGGAGACAGAGATTGTAGTTCTTTCCGGCTATGGGGAGTATGAATTCACCAGTCAGGCCATGGAGCTCGGCGTACGCCATTATATCCTGAAGCCTGTAGAAGAAGAGAAAATCCGTGATACCATGCAGAAGGCCATCCGGGAGCTGGAGATGAGAAGAAATCAGCACCAGGCACTGAACCAGGCAAGACACCTGCGTCCGATGGCCATGCAGCAGATCCTAAGGGACTGGATGCTTGAGAGAAGCAAGGACAGGGAGGAGCTGGAAAGAGCAGCGGCAGAGTACGGTATGCAGAACCGGAGGGTGATGCTTCTGGCTCTTCGAAGAAGCGGCCGGAATTTTGATTCGGTGGAGGAAACGGCTCTCGAGAATATTCTGCAGGAAATTCTGGGAGAGGATTCCGTCTTTACAGCGGTTTTTACCGAGGAGGAAGCTGTGTTTTTCCTGAAACCGCTGACGCGGGCGGATGATTTCCCGGCGGCAAGGGTTTTAAACAGCATAGATCCGGACAAGACGAGGGGAATGGTTGCGGTTCTGAGCAGAGAAGGAGAAATGGAAGAGCTTCCGAAGCTGTATCAGGAGCTCCGCCTTCTGTATCACATGCGCAAGATAGAAAAGGGAATCCGGTTCCTGCACCACGACCTGTTCAGCAAGGAAGTTTCGACGGAAATGATCTTTGATTATCCGGCCATCTACCGGGCGGACAGCTATCCTGCTATTTTGTTTGAATTGTATCTGGCTTTTCTGAAAATGACCTACGCGGGCTATGATGCCAATATTCGAAGCGAGCTGTTTCACTGGATTTGTGAATTGTTCTCTCCAGGAGAGGATGCGGATGAGGAGACTGAGCCGGGGGCTGCATTTGGCTTTGTCGAGGCGGCAGACAGGATTGCAGTTCAGAAGAACTGTGCCTGGACGGAGACAAAGGAGAATCGTCAGAAGCGGGATATTCTGACCGTCTTTTATTCCAATCTGTCCGATACGGAGCTGAGCATCCGGATGCTGGCCTGCGATCTGCTGTTCATGAATGAGGATTATTTCGGACGGCTATTCCGTAAGCTGACCGGAGAGAAGTTTAATCAGTATCTTCAGCATACGCGGATTCTGTTGGCGCAAAGGCTGATGCAGTACAAGCCAGATATGATGATCCAGGATCTCGCCGGACTTGCGGGGTATGCAGAGGACGGACAGTATTTCTCCAAAGCATTCCGGAAGGAAACCGGAATGACACCATCGGAATACCGCAGGGTGCTGCAGGGATAGTCGGATTTTTACAAGCGGATTGCCGCTTCCCTCCATTATCGGAAAAAGATCTCTTACCTACAATAAAGTCAAACGTAGGGCAGAGATCTTTTTTGATGAAAAAAGGGGGATGAATATGACCAAGATCAAAGCTTATAAAAAAAGAGACAACATAGCAGGTTACCTGCTGCTTCTTCCGTGGCTGTTCGGTTTCTTTCTGATGTGGCTGATCCCGATGCTGATCTCCATTTATTATTCGATGACGGACTTCAACCTGCTGAACACACCGAGCTTCATTGGCTTTCAGAATTATGTGCGTGTATTTACGCAGGATAAAACCTTCTGGCAGGCACTTAAGGTTACCTTTTCCTATGTCCTTGTTCTGGTGCCGCTCCGGCTGGCGTTTGCACTCTGGGTTGCGATGATTCTGAATCAGAAGAGGAGGTTTCTGGGACTGTACCGGACACTTTATTACGTGCCTTCCATTGTGGGAGGAAGCATCGCTGTTTCGATCGTATGGAAGCAGATTTTCGGCAATGAAGGCGTTGCCATGACGCTTCTTGGACTGTTCGGAATTGAGCAGAAGATCTCCTTCCTGGGCAATCCGAAGACAGCGCTCGGCGTCATCGTCCTGATGGGCGTCTGGCAGTTCGGCTCTTCCATGCTGATCTTCCTGTCTGCGCTGAAGCAGATTCCGGTTTCTCTTTATGAGTCGGCAAGAGTGGACGGCGCATCCAAGAGCAAGATTTTCTGGAAAATTACCTTACCGATGCTGACACCTACGATTTTCTTCAACCTGATCATGCAGATCGTCAATGGCTTCCGTGTATTCACAGAGTCCTATGTCATTACAAACGGAGGACCGATGGACAGCACATTGAGCTATGTCCTGTATCTCTACCAGAGAGCCTTCAAGTATTTCGACATGGGCTACAGCTGTGCACTGGCATGGATCCTGGTTCTTATCATTGCTGCCTTTACGGCAATTCTGTTTAAGACGCAGGACAGCTGGGTTCATTACGAGAACTGATACGGATTTCATTTTCTCAGGAAGCCGCGGTATGCGGCAGGAGGGATTCCAATGACAAAAACAGAAAGCAAGCATCATAAATTCCTGCGCATTCTTGACTCTGTGAAGTTTCATGCGCTCGTTATGGCCATCGGCTTTATCATGGTTTATCCGTTGATCTGGCTGTTCGCCAGCTCCCTTAAGAGCAATGACACCATGTTCCTGAATACCTATTCGCTGATTCCGATCAAGTTTGATGCGGCAGTCAATTATCTTGGAGCCTGGAAGGGCGTGGCGGGAGTATCACTCCTTACCTTCCTTGGGAATTCGGCGTTTGTTACGATTGTCGGCACCATTGGCTGCGTTTTTACCTCGATTCTTGCAGCGTATGCCTTTACCAGAGTGCATTTTCGCTTCTCCCGGTTCTGGTTCAGCTGCGTGCTTGTCACGATGATGATTCCGACGCAGGTCATGGTTGTGCCTCAGTACATTATTCTGAAGAAGATGAATCTGATTGATACCAGAATCGCATTGATTCTTCCCTGGTTCTTCGGAGGCGGATTCTTTATTTTCCTTCTGGTACAGTCACTGAAGGCAATTCCGAGAGAACTGGATGAGGCGGCTCAGATTGATGGCTGCGGACATTTCCGGATCCTCTTTAACATTCTGGTTCCGATTCTGAAGCCTTCCATTGTGACTGCCAGCATTTTCTCCTTCTACTGGATCTGGCAGGATTTCTTCCAGCCGCTGATCTTCATGAGCACAACCAGCAAGTTTACACTTCCGCTGGCATTGAATATGTACCTGGATCCGAACTCCTATAACAATTATGGAAGTCTGTTTGCAATGTCGGTCATTTCACTGCTGCCGATTCTGATTTTCTTCATCTTTTTCCAGAAGTATCTGGTGGATGGAATTGCCATGGACGGCATTAAGGGATAAAAATCGATTAAAACGGCGGCAGACGTACTGAAACAGAAAAAATGGAGGTCACCATGCTTGCATTAAACCAAAACAGCAGAATACAGATGGGGCCCGGAGAAAGGCAGATGTCAAAGGCCGTGTGCTTCGCTGCAGAAGCCTTTCGAAGAGACTTGAATCACACCTGTCTGGAGTCCGGTCTTCCGGGAGCCTGTGTCGTTCTTCGGCAGGGGAAGCTGGAGAAGGAAATGTTCCGGATCCATGCAGAGGCGGAGCGTCAGGAGATCGGGATTACAGCATCGGATGATCTGGGCTTTATCTACGGAATCTACTGGCTGAGCCGGAACATCCTTGGCGTGAAGGATCTGTGGTTCTGGAACGATCAGATTTTTTGCAGAAAGGATTCATATGCTGTTCCGGAGAACCTGACCTTCACATCGGAAAAGGCACCGGTTCGTTTTCGCGGCTGGTTCATCAACGATGAGGTGCTGCTGGACCACTGGAACTACAGAAATGATGACAGCCTGAAGTGGCAGATGGTATTCGAAACGCTTCTTCGGATGGGCGGCAATATGACAATCCCTGGAACGGATGAGAACTCCAGAACCTATGACATTCTGGCATCCGATATGGGACTGTACATTTCCCATCATCATGCGCAGCCTCTGGGAGCAGAGATGTTCGCCCGGGTTTATCCGAATGAGAAACCGTCCATTCTGCTGCACCATGATTTGTTCCGCGGCCTCTGGCAGGAGGCAATTGACCGCCAGAAAGGAATGAAGGTCATCTGGTCGCTCGGCTTCCGTGGACAGGGGGACTATTCCTTCTGGGACGATGATCCGTCGTATGACACAGATGAGAAAAGAGGACAGCTTCTTAGCAATGTGATTCTGGAGCAGTATGACATGGTGCATGCGCAGGCTCCGGATGCAGTCTGCTGCACCAATTTGTATGGGGAGGTCATGGAACTGTACGAAAAGGGGTGTCTCCAGCTTCCCAGGACATTATTTACATCTGGTCCGACAACGGATACGGCAAAATGGTGAGCCGCAGACAGTGGAACAACAATCCGAGGGTACCCTCTCTTCCGGAGAAGGGCGCAGGAGGCCGGCATGGAATTTATTATCACGCATCGTTTTATGATCTGCAGGCAGGAGCCGTGCTGACGATGCTCCCCAACGGTCCGTCCTTTGTTGCCACGGAACTTTCCAAGGTGATGGAGCACGGCGTGTCGGATTACTGGATGATCAATGCATCCAACATCAAGCCGCATACCTATTATCTCGACTTCATTGCCTCTGTGTGGAGAGGAGAAAAAGGTCTTCTGGAGAATCCGGACAAGCATCTGGACCGCTATGTGACGGAATACTACGGAAATGGATATACTGCGGAGATCAAGAGCCTCTATCATGAATTCTGGGAGGCGTCTGTGCAGTATGGAGAGCATTCGGATGAGCATGCGGGCGAGCAGTTCCCCAATTGCATGAGCCGGGTTCTTGCGTCGCAGTATATCGCAGACCCTGCGGAAAGAAGCGAGTATTTGCTCTGGTGTACTCCGGCCAGGAGCCTGAAGGAGCAGGCAGAGTGGTTCCTTCAGATTACGGAAGCGGCAGAGAGACGATACCTGCAGCTTCGAAGGAAGGCAGAAGGCCTTCTGAGCCAGCTGCCGGAGGAAGAGCGGTCTTTATTTCAGGAAAGCCTTCTGGTGCAGGTGGAAATTCTTCATCAGTCGTACAGAGGTGCTGCGAACACGGCCAGAAGTATTCTTTTTGGGGAGAACAAGGAGTTTCTCCGAGGATTCTTTCATGCGGGAAAGGCCTGGGAGGCGTTTGATGAAGGAAATCGCCTGATGCGGGAATCCGAGCATGGGAAATGGATCGGATTTTATGAAAATGACTGCCAGGCAGATCTGAAGCAGTCTGCATGGGTCATGGAAGGACTGATGGCGTATCTTCGTGCCAAGGGGGATGGGCCTCATTTCTACCAGTGGCAGAAGCAGTTTATGGAATCCGAAAGGAGCCGCCGTGTTGCGCTCATCCTGAACAAAGAAAATCACCCGGACAATCACATACTTTATCAGGCCATGAAGCGGGAATATGAGTAAACGTCAGTACAAAAATCTATTACGAACAAATGCAACTTTTTGCTATTCTCCGGAATAATAAATCGAACGATATTGACACAGCTTTTGGTCACAGCCATAATAGCATTACGGGGAAATGCAACTATTTGCACTTTTTCGTAATAGGGGGGCGTGAGACTATGGAACAAATCAGGCGGGATCTGTATCTGAATCGATTGATAGAGCGCAGGGAAAACGGCATGATAAAGGTCGTTACCGGCATCCGCAGATGCGGAAAATCCTATCTTCTGTTTAAGCTGTACTATCAATATCTGATTGAATCGGGGGTAGAATCGTCCAGAATCATTACGATTCCGTTGGATGATGATGATTTTGAAGAGCTTCATGACAGCAAGCGACTGAGTGCATATATCAAGGAACGAATTACGGATGACAGTATGTGGTATGTGTTTTTGGATGAGGTTCAGTTGTGCAAAAACTTTGAAGCGGTACTCAACGGACTAAACAGACGGGACAATGTAGATATTTATGTGACCGGCAGTAATTCCCGATTCCTTTCTTCGGATGTCCTCACAGAATTTCGCGGGCGCGGAGACGAGGTGCGTGTATATCCGCTCTCCTTTTCAGAGTATGTTTCTGCATATTCAGGCGATAAATATGATGCATGGGTTGATTATTACACCTACGGAGGCCTGCCGCTGATTCTCAGCAGGAAAACTGATGAATTGAAATCCGGATATTTGACTGCCCTTTGTCAGGAGTTGTATCTGAAGGATATTGAAAATCGTCACAACCTGCGTGGCGATAATGTCATGTCTGCACTGCTCAATATTCTGGCATCTTCGGTAGGGTCACTGACAAATCCGACGAAGCTTGCAAATACCTTCAGCAGCAATGGTATGCCTGTCAGCGATAAGACGATTGGAACCTATATCGGCTATCTGCTGGACGCCTTTTTTATCAGCAAGTCAGAGCGGTACGATATTAAAGGCAAGCGGTATATTGCCTCACCGTACAAATACTATTTTACTGATGTGGGACTTCGCAATGCACAGCTTAATTTCCGTCAGCAGGAAGAAAATCATATCATGGAAAACATCATCTACAACGAGCTTCTCGTAAGAGGATTCCATGTAGATGTGGGCGTTGTGGAACACGCAGAAAAAAATGAAGAAGGGAAAATTGTACGCAAGCGATTAGAAGTCGATTTCGTCTGTAATTGTGGCAGCCGCAGATACTATATTCAATCTGCATTTGCCATTCCTGACAAGGAAAAAATGGAGCAGGAGCAAAATTCACTGATTCGCATTGACGATTCCTTCAAAAAGATCATTGTTGTGAGGGATAGAATTAAACTGTGGCGCAATGAAAAAGGTATCGTCGTTATGGACATCATGGATTTTCTATTGAAGCCGGATAGCCTTGATCTGTAGGCAATGGGAACGCGCCTGCTCACCATCAGAACGTCAACCGCATCTGGTTCCAGATGACGCCGCCGTGGACGGACTTTTCGGAGACGCCCTCGCTGACAAAGCCGAACTTTGCATAGTAGGGAACCAGCCGGCCCTTACAGGTAAGGATCAGCCCCTTCCGGCCCTGCTTCCTTGCATCCTCAACCGCGCGCTGAAGAAGCTGCCCGGCATAGCCGTGATTCCGGTATGCCGGGAGCGTGTTCACGCCGAAAATCATCTGCCAGGCACCGCTCTCGTCGTGCATGCCTGCATTTTCATACATCTCATCCCGAAGATCCGGCTCGTTTGTAACAAATCCATCCACAAAAGCAATGAGCCGGTCCCCGTCGAACATCAGCCAGAAGTGGTTTCCGTAGTGCCGGATTCGGTCCTTGAATTCTTCTCTTGTGGCAGCCTCCGCGGCAGGGAAGCACTCTGCCTCGACAGCTGCAACGGCATCCAGATCCTTCATTGCTGCAGTTCGAATTTCCATCTTTTCGTAATCTCCATTCCTGTGGTTATCGGTCTGTTTTGGCTTTTGTTATTATCCCATCTTTGACAGTTGAAGAAAAGTAAAATGCCTGCTTTGTATGGATCGTTCATTTCGCTGTCTGTTGCAGGGGCCAGTGCTACATTCACTTACACTTTGTTGAAAAGAGTGGTACCAGGTCCGATGGACGTGGGTACGATGGACGGATTGCATGGTAAAATAAATTCCAGAGCTTTTTATTCCGGAAAATGCATGGAAGAAACGGAGTAAGCACTGCCCGATCTGGCAGAATCCGATGGAAAGATGGGGAACATATCATGAATAAACAGCAGCTGGCAGCGAAAATCTGGGAATCCGCAAACCGAATGCGGTCGAAGATTGAAGCAAATGAATACAAGGACTACATTCTTGGATTCATCTTCTACAAGTACCTTTCCGATAAGGAAGAGCGGTGGCTTCTTTCCAGAGATTACACACCGGATGACATTCGCGATTATGTCAATGAGAATGATCCGGAGACGGTATCCAGTGCGCAGCAAAGCCTCGGATACTTCATAGCGTATGCAGATTTGTTTTCTACCTGGATCCATATGGGACCGGATTTCAGCGTCGACAATGTCCGGACGGCGCTGTCCTCTTTCACACGCCTGATTTCCCCTTCTCATAAGAAGGTCTTCGATGGGATTTTCAACACACTGGAAACCGGTTTGAGCAAGCTGGGGGAGAATGCCAGGGCGCAGACAAAGGCAGTCAGCGATCTGATTCAGCTGATCAATGACATTCCCATGGATGGGAAGCAGGACTATGACGTTCTCGGATTCATCTATGAATATCTGATCAGCCAGTTTGCGGCAAATGCCGGGAAGAAAGCAGGAGAATTCTATACACCGCATGAGGTATCGATGCTGATGTCGGAAATTGTGGCGGAGCATCTGAAGGGAAGAAGTGAAATCCGCATCTATGATCCCACATCCGGTTCCGGCTCCCTGCTATTGTGCATCGGACACGCGATTGCCAAATACATGGACGATCCCAACCGGATCCGCTATTATGCGCAGGAGCTGAAGGCGAATACCTATAACCTGACACGTATGAATTTGGTCATGCGCGGAATCCTTCCGGATAACATTGTGACAAGAAACGGGGATACGCTGGAGGATGACTGGCCGTATTTCGACGATTCGGATCCGGCATCCACCTATGATCCGCTTTATGTGGATGCCGTCGTTTCCAATCCACCCTACTCGCAGCGCTGGGATCCGCAGGGGAAGGAGAATGATCCACGCTATGCGGATTACGGTGTTGCACCCAAGGCAAAAGCAGACTACGCCTTTCTTCTTCACGATCTCTTTCATGTAAAACCGGACGGCATCATGACCATCGTACTGCCGCACGGCGTTCTCTTCCGCGGCGGCGAGGAGGGAAAGATCCGTAAAAACCTCATCGAGAATAACAAAATTGATGCCATTATCGGACTTCCCGCCAATATTTTCTATGGAACCGGTATTCCGACCATCATCATGGTGCTGCGGCAGAGAAGAGAACATACCGATGTCCTGATCGTAGACGCTTCCAAGGGCTTCGCTAAGGAGGGAAAGAACAATAAGCTGCGTGCCTGCGACATCCGGCGCATTGTGGACGTCGTGACAGGGCGCAAGGACGTTCCGAAGTATTCCAGAAAAGTCAGTAAGGAAGAAATCCGGTCCAATGATTATAACCTGAATATTCCGCGTTACGTGGACTCCTCGGAACCTGCGGAGAGCTGGGACATCTATGCCTCTATGTTCGGCGGTGTCCCTGTCCGCGAGCTGGAGGAGCTGCAGGACTTTTGGAAGGTATTTCCTTCTCTGAAGGACGAACTGTTTGACGGAGATGGCGGGTATGTTCAGGTGAAAGCTCAGAACGTCCGTCAGGCGATTGAGGGAAATCCGGAGGTTCAGGCCTTCCGGAAACAGTATCAGGAAGCGCTGGCGGGACTGGAGGATCGGCTGACAGATCTTCTGATTGATCAGGCGCAGACCGTTTCCATCGCAAGAGCCAAGGATGAGATCACGAATGAGCTCTTCCGGAGGATGGAATCCGTGCCGCTGGTGGATCCGTATGAGGCATATGAGCTGTTCCATTCTCATTATGAGAAGATCTCCGGAGATCTGGAACTGATCCAGACGGAAGGGAAAGAGACTGTGACACAGGTCGATCCCAACATGGTTCTGAAGAAGAAAAACGGCTCCGATGCAGAGGTACAGGAAGGCTGGAAGGGACACATTCTTCCCTTCGAGCTCGTGCAGAAAACGCTCCTTGCCAGGGAGTATGAGGCAATCGAAGATAAGAAAAAACGCCTGCAGGAAATTCCCTCAGAGCGGGATGCTCTTCTGGAGGAACTGGACGAGGAGGAGAAGGAAGCCATTGCGGAAGCACTGGACGAGAATAAGGAAGCCTTTGTGCTGAATAAGATCGGTAGTGTCTTGAAGGAGCTGAAGAAGGAGAAGGATCCGGAGAATGCAGGCATTATCACCTGCCTTCAGAAGGTGGATCAGCTTAGTCAGGAAGAGAAGAAGATTAAAGCTGAGATTAAGACCAAGGAAGAAGCGTTCGAGCTTCTGACCAAGGAGAAAATAGAGAATCTGACAGAGGAGGAAGCGGACGCCCTCTTAAAGCAAAAATGGATTCTCCCCATCATGGATGGAATCCAGTCTCTTCCTGCCAATGCAATCACTGCTCTGGAAAAGAGCGTAGAGGCATTGGGAAAGAAGTATGCCGACACCTACGAAGACATTGAATCTGAAATTCGCAAGACCGAGGATTCTCTGTCGCAGATGCTGGGTCAACTGACCGGCTCCGAAGCGGATCTTGCCGGAATTGCAGAACTCCGCAAGCTTCTGGGAGGTGAATTCTGATGGAAAACAGACAGGTACCGGCGCTCCGGTTTCAGGGGTTCACAGATGCTTGGGAACAGCGTAAGGTGTCGGAGCTGGCTGAAAAGACCTATGGTGGTGGTACTCCTACAACATCAAATGGGGCATATTGGAACGGAGATATTCCGTGGATACAGTCCTCTGATGTAGTGGATGGTAAGCTGTTTGGCGTTGAACCAAGGAAGCATATAACTCAGGATGGATTAAACAATCCCGCAGCTCAACTTATACCGGAAAACTCAATAGCAATTATCACCCGTGTAGGTGTTGGAAAGCTTGCATTTATGCCGTATTCCTATGCTACAAGCCAAGATTTTCTATCGTTGAGCAAGCTCAATGCAGAACCTCTTTTCACGGTATATGCTTGTTATAAAAAGCTGCAATTCGAGTTGAATGCAGTACAAGGAACATCGATTAAAGGTATAACTAAAGATGAGCTGTTAGCAAAGAGCATTATGGTTCCCCAATATACTGAGCAAAAGCAAATCGGTGGCTTCTTTCGTCAGCTTGACCACCTCATCACCCTTCATCAGCGTAAGTATGAGAAGCTTCAGAAGGTGAAAAAATCAATGCTTGAAAAAATGTTCCCTCGAAATGGCGCCAAGGTTCCGGAAATTCGTTTTGATGGATTTACTGGTGCTTGGAAACAGCGTAAGTTCGGTGATGTTGGCTCAGTTGCTATGTGCAAACGAATCTTTAAGGAGCAAACAGTCGATGAAGGTGAAGTGCCTTTTTATAAGATAGGCACATTTGGTGGCGAACCAGATGCTTTCATTTCGCGAGATTTATTCAATGAGTATAAATCAAATTACCCATATCCGAATAAGGGCGATATATTGATTTCTGCTTCCGGCAGTATCGGTAGAACTGTTGAATTTACAGGGAAAGATGAATATTTTCAAGATTCAAATATTGTGTGGCTCAAACATGGAAATGAGATAAATAATAGTTTTTTGAAAGTCCTATATAGCGTAGTAGAGTGGTCCTGTGAAGGCTCTACTATAAAGAGATTATATAATGACAATTTTTTGAAAACAGAAGTTATGCTCCCACAAATTGAGGAACAAATTAAATTAGGGGAATACTTTTCCAAACTTGACCACCTCATCACCCTTCATCAGCGTGAGTTGGAGAAGCTGAACAATATCAAGAAATCCATGCTGGAAAAAATGTTTGTATAGGAAAGGAGAGTCGAAATGGGAAAAATTATTCTATATCATGGCTCTCCGAACCAGATTGTGACACCGGTTTTCGGCGGCGGAAATGACAGGCATGATTATGGACGAGGTTTCTATTTGACAGAGGACATTGAACTGGCGAAGGAGTGGGCGGTGTGTAACCCTCTGGAACAGAATGGCTGGATTCATCAATACGAATTGGAGTGCCAGAATTTGAACGTTCTTGATTTTCAGAAATATGACGTTCTGACATGGCTTGCGGAACTGATGAAACATCGTGATGCTGCGGATTCGAGAAGATATCGGGTACTGTCCGTAAAATTTATTGAGAAATACGGCATAGATACAAGTTCCTATGATGTCATCAAGGGGTGGAGGGCGAACGCTTCTTACTTTTATATTGCCAAGGAATTTGTCCGGGATAACATTGACGTTGATATTTTAGAAGAATTGCTGTCACTCGGCGGACTGGGAATTCAGTTTTGCATTAAATCAGAACGTGCCTATGCACAGCTTCACGAGCGACCGGAAGGATTGACTCTTGTTGAATACAGCGAATTCAATGAACGGTATAACGCCCGGGATATTGCTGCAAGAAATAAAATGAGGGATTTGGTGGATTCTGACGCGAACAAAGTGACAAAGGTGTTCAGTACCTTGTTATGAAAGAGGTGAGATAGATGCGCGCCTATGCGGAGGCTTACTTAGGGGATGTCGTCGAGAATCAGGGAAAGCTGTTTGATTATGTGGCCCAGACATTTCCGGATAAAGATACAGAGGACTTCATTAATGCATATATGAAAAGCAAAACCAGGAAGTACATCGATGAATCTCAGGCATATGTTATCACCATGGATGCCAAAGAATTGTGGGCTTATTTTACGGAGAATGAGAAATATGTCTTGAAGTCCGGGAAATGTCTGGAAGGATTTATTCCGGATTGGATTGGGGAGTTTTACGCCTACTATCAGTGGTATTATGGCGTACCAAGCTCGGAGGTAGTCACGAGGATTCCTGTTGATTTCTTGAAAAAGGCATACTACGGGCTTCACGATCTCGATTTGGAATTGGCCGTGCAGAAAGTGGGCGCAGCATGAAGGTCATCGGTTTCCATAATCCTGATGAGGAATATGGATTCCTGAGCAACTGGTATCCATCAGTTTTCTGCATACAGGGTCAGAGGTTTACCTCGATGGAACAGTATATGATGTACTGCAAAGCACAGATCTTCCAGGATACAACGATCGCGGATCGTATTCTGGCAACAGAAGACGTGGCAGAGATCAAAGAACTGGGGCGGCAGGTCCATGGATATGATGAACGGCTGTGGAATGGAGTCCGGCAGCTTGTGGTTTACCGGGGACTGCTCGAAAAATTCTTACAGAATGAGGAATTGAAGGGAAAACTTCTGGGAACCGGAGATGCTATTCTGGCTGAATGTGCTGTGAAGGACAGGATATGGGGCATCGGACTGTCAATGAACGACGCGAATCGATTGGATCCTGATAAATGGACAGGAAAGAATCTTCTGGGATATACCCTGATGATGGTTCGCGAGCAAATTCGGGAGAATTGAGCGAAAGTGTTTTTTGGGGAAAATTCAGCACTTGATGGGACGGGGCATTATTTTTGCCATTTGACCGGATCGGTCAAGCCTTATAAAAGGAGCAATTATGGTCCGATTTGATAAAGAAGCGGATTTTGAGGAGAAATTGATACAGGCTTTGCAGAGCAATGGCTGGGCGAAGGAGGTCCTTCATCATCCGACCGAGCAGGATTTGATTCAGAACTGGGCCAATATTCTCTTTGAGAACAATCGTGATATTGACCGTCTGAATGACTGTCCGCTGATTCCGGAGGAGATGGAGGAGCTGCTGGAGCAGATCCGTAGTCTTCGCACTCCTTTGGCTCTGAATGGTTTTATCAATGGGAAGACAGTTTCGATCGTTCGGAAGAATCCGAAGGACCAGCTCCATTACGGTAAGGAGGTCAGTCTGAAAATCTACGACCGTCTGGAGATTGCGGGAGGCAAGAGCCGCTACCAGATTGCAGAGCAGCCGTTGTTCGCAAGGCATAATGAGGTCCTGCAGGATCGGCGTGGTGATCTGATGCTGCTGATTAACGGGATGCCGGTCTTTCATATTGAACTGAAGAAATCCGGAGTGCCGGTATCGCAGGCCTGCAATCAGATCCAGAAGTATGCGCATGAGGGCGTATTCACGGGGCTGTTCTCTCTGGTTCAGATTTTTGTGGCAATGAATCCGGAGGAAACCTTGTATTTTGCCAATCCGGGCCCGGATGGGAAGTTCAATTCGGACTTTTTCTTTCATTGGGCGGATTTCAATAATGATCCGATTGGGGACTGGCAGGTAATTGCTTCTACGCTGCTGTCGATTCCGATGGCGCATCAGCTGATCGGTTTTTACACGGTGGCGGACGACGCAGATGGGATTCTGAAGGTCATGCGCAGCTACCAGTATTATGCGGCCAATAAGATTTCGGATCGTGTCGCGAAGAACGACTGGGAAGCAGGAAATCAGCTGGGCGGATATATCTGGCACACAACCGGCTCCGGCAAGACGATGACGTCGTTTAAATCGGCACAGCTCATTGCAGCCTCTAAGGATGCAGATAAGGTGATCTTCCTGATGGACCGGATCGAACTCGGTACTCAGTCCCTGAAGGAGTATCGGGCCTTTGCGGACAATGCGGATGAGGTGCAGGAGACGGAGGATACCATTGCCCTGATCGGAAAGCTGAAGAGCTTGGATCCGAAGGACACGCTGATCGTCTCTTCCATCCAGAAAATGAGCAACATCCGGGACGATGCGGAGGGAAAGCTCCGTTCGAAGGATCTGGAGAAGATGAAGGCCAAACGGATCGTCTTTATCATTGATGAATGTCATCGATCCACCTTCGGGGAAATGCTCATCACCATCAAGGCCACCTTTCCGAACGCGCTGTTCTTCGGCTTCACCGGAACGCCGGTGTTTCAGGAAAATGAACAGGCACGGAGTACAACAGCAGATATCTTCGGAGATGAGCTTCACCGATACAGCATTGCGGATGGCATTCGGGACAAAAACGTTCTGGGCTTTGATCCGTCGATGGTGCTGGTCTATCCGGATAAGAAGCTCCGCCAGGCCGTAGCACTGCAGGAAGCGAAGGCTTCTTCGATAGAGGAGGCGGTTTCGGATCCGGAGAAGAGCGGGAAGTATTATCACTTTATGGATCCGAATGCAGTTCCGATGGCGGGGAAGACCGGCCCGGATGGCAAATATCAGAAGGGAATTGAAGATTACTGCCCGAAGGCCCAGTTTCAGACGGAAGAATACCAGAGGGCGGTAGCGGATGACATCACCACGAACTGGCCGACCATGAGTCGGAATAACAAATTTCACGCGATCTTTGCAACGAGCAGCATTCCGGAGGCTATTCAGTATTACAGGATTTTCCGGACAAAGGCACCCTGGCTGAAGGTAACAGGACTATTTGATCCGAACATTGATAATGAAGGCGGCGTGAAATCCCTGCAGAAGGAAGACGGCCTGTGTGAAATGCTGGAAGACTACAATGAGCTCTATCACCAGCATTTTGATATCGGCGGATATGCGAAATTTAAAAAGGATGCGGCTGCAAGACTGGCGCATAAGAAGCCATATGAGCGCTTGAAGCCGGAGCAGCAGCTGGACCTTCTCATTGTGGTCAATCAGATGCTGACCGGGTTTGATTCCAAGTGGGTGAACACGCTGTATCTGGATAAGGTGCTGGTGTATCAGAACCTGATTCAGGCCTTTTCCCGGACGAACCGGCTGTTTAACATCAATGAGAAGCCGTTTGGCTCCATCCGCTATTACCGGCTGCCTCATACCATGAAGCAGAATATTGAGAATGCAGTGAAGCTGTTCTCGGGAGATAAGCCAAGAGGGCTGTTCGCGGATCATCTTCCGGAGAACATCCGTCACATGAATGCGGCATATGAAGAGATGAAGAGCCTTTTTATCCATGCAGGAGAGCAGGATATGCTCCATCTTCCGAAGGATACGTCGGTTTGTGCGAAGTTCGCCAAATTGTTCCGGGAGTATTCCACCTATTATCAGGCGGCACAGATTCAGGGCTTTACCTGGGAGAAGACGGAATATGAGGTTTCTGCTCCGGAAGATCATTCCGGGGATGAGCAGATGCAGGGAACGGAGATTCTTCACGTTCTTCCGACAAGGGAAGAATATGAGATTCTGCAGCAGCGCTATAAGGAATTGCCGAAAAACCCTGGCCCGGGAACCGGTCCGGGTGACATTACGTTTGAGATTGACCCGTATCTCACAGAGCAGAATACGGGAGCCATTGATTATGATTATATGAACAGCCGCTTTGAAAAGTGGAGAAAGCAGCTGGAGCAGCGGGATATTACCAAAGAGGAGCTGGATGCGACGTTAGAGGAATTGCACAAGTCGTTTGCTTTTCTTTCACAGGAGGATCAAAGACACGCCAATCGTTTCCTTCATGACGTGCAGACCGGTGACATTCATCTGGAGAAGGGGAAGAGCATTCAGGATTACATTTCCGAGTATGCGGTGAATGAGAAGAAAGGGCAGGTGCATCGGCTGTCTGCTTATCTTGGCTGTATGGAGGATCTGGTTTACGGCATGCTGGATGCGCACGTAACCAGAGAGAATATCAACGAGTACGGACGGTTTGAAGCATTGAAGAATTCCGTGGTGAAGGAAAAGGCAAGGGAATATTTTTCCGCCATTGACGGGAAACCTCTCCCAATGTTCCGGGTGCATAACCGGGTGGATGCCTTTCTGACGGAATTCATTCTGCAGGGAGGAATGGATATGCCGGAACCTCCCGAAAATCTGATCTGACAGGCAGAGAGGGATGACAGTCAGCTGGATGAAAATGCAGACGGTGAAGAAACCCTATGGAATGGGTGGGACTTTGTTTTGGCTACTGTGCTTATTTCAAATACAATATAAGCACGGAAGGATGGCAATGCACACCGGCTTACGGAAGATGGACGCTGTAAGGCATAGTAGACATAGTGCAAGGAGATGATATAATTTATTCAAATACATTTGATTAAAAACAATTTGAATAAAAATGATTTGAACAAAAGGAGCTCTTCTATGTTCATCGGACGAGGCCAGGAGCTGCACACGCTGCAGGAGCTGTACGAGCAAAGCGGATTTGGAATGGTGGTAATCCAGGGACGCCGACGCATCGGGAAATCTACGTTGATCGCGGAGTTTGTGAAGGATAAGAGGACAGTGTTCTACACGGCTACGAAGGTCGGAGCCGGGAGAAACCTTGAGCTGTTTTCAAGCCAGGTCATTGCCACGTTGGATCCGGATAATCCGGAAGTGATCTTTCGCTCAACGGAGGCGGTATTTGATTATATTGGGAAGAAGACAGGAAACGAAAAGATTGTCTTGGTGATCGATGAGCTTCCTTATTGGGCGGACGAGGATGTCGCACTGCTCTCCGTCCTGCAGAAATATATCGATACGGATTGGAAAGAGAAAAATATTCTTCTTATTTTGTGTGGCTCTTCGCTTAGCTTTATGGAAAAGAAAGTTCTTAGTGAAAAAAGCCCGCTTTTCGGAAGAAGGAATGCACAAATCCGGCTGGATGCATTTCATTATCGCGATGCTGCAGAATTTGTTCCCAATTATACGTTGGAGGAAAAGGCAATCTGCTATGGAATTACCGGCGGAGTGGCAAAGTATTTGTCTATGCTGGATGATCGTCTGACATTGGATGATAATATCAAGCGATTGTTTTTCCGAAGAGATGGGTACCTGTACGATGAAACGCACAATTTGCTGACACAGGAATTTGCGGATACCACGCTTGTTAACAATGTGATCGAGCAGATCGCAGCAGGGGAGAGCAGTGTAAATGTTATTGCAGATAAGATTGGCGAAAGTCCATCCACGGTTTTGTACTCACTGGATAAGCTGATCAGTGTTGGTCTTGTGGAAAAGAGGCATTGCATCACAGAAGAGAAAAACAGAAAGAAAACAGGATATGTTCTGAGAGACGGTATGTTTAAATTCTGGTATGCCTTTGTTCCAAAGGCAGCCAGTGTGATCGAAATGGGAAAGGGAGATCTTTACTACGAAAAAGCAGTGAAACCAAACCTGCATTCTTTTATGGGGAGTATTTTTGAAGAAATGTGCCGATACTATACTCTGGAACAGGGAATCGAGGGCCGTTTCGATAACTTTCTAACAAAAACCGGAGCGTGGTGGGGAACGGAATTACTGAAAAATGAGGATGGAACCAGCATCCGACAGTCTGCAGATATTGATATTGTAGGTATTTCGGATCTTGATAAAACTGCAGTGATTGGTGAGTGCAAATTCAAAAATGAGAAAATCGGCAAGGATGTTTATGATACTCTGCTGAGGAGGGAAAAACTTCTTGCGGGGCAATATCGTGTGGTGAAGCATCTTCTGTTTTCTCTGAGCGGATATACAGATTGGTTCACAGAGGCTTCGCCGAAGGATCTGCTGCGGTTCACCCTGAAGGATCTTTATCAATCGTGAGAGGTCTTACGAAAAGCGAAGTGGAAGAAACAATTCATTCAAATACATTTTATTAAAAACGATTTGAACGAAAATGGCTTTAATAAAAAGCCTCACCGAAAGAGATGCTACGGATGGCGATGGCGATGGCGATGGCGATGGCGATGGCAATGGCGACGGTCGGCGTTCTGCCGATTCTGATCATTTATCCTTTTGTTCAGGGAAATTTTGTAAAGGGCATTACACTCGGAGGAGTAAAGGGTTAAGGAAGCATAACGAAAATGAAGACGATTGAGATTACAGTAAAGGAAGATCATAAGAAAAGCAGAATCCGGAAGGAAATCTACGGGCAGTTTGCAGAGCATCTGGGAAGAGGAATTTACGAGGGATTGTTCGTGCGCCCGGAGTCCGGAATTCCGAACGAGGACGGAATCCGCACGGATGTTGCAGATGCACTTCGTGAAATCAAGGTACCGGTGATCCGTTGGCCGGGAGGGTGCTTCGCCGATGAGTATCATTGGATGGACGGAATCGGCCCGAGGGAATCCAGGAAGAAGATCATCAATACCAACTGGGGCGGTGTCCTGGAGGACAACAGCTTCGGAACACATGAATTCTTCCGGCTCTGTGAAATGCTGGGCTGTGAAGCCTACATCAACGGCAATATCGGCAGCGGAACGGTCAAGGAGATGGAGGACTGGATGGAATACATCACCTTTGACGGAGAGTCTCCGATGAGCCGCCTGCGCGCGGAAAATGGCCGCAAGGAACCGTGGAGGATGAAATTCTTCGGACTGGGGAATGAGAGCTGGGGCTGCGGAGGGAACATGTTCCCGGAGGATTATGCGGCAAGATATCGCCTGTATCAGTCCTTCCTCCATGATTCGCAGAAGGAGCCTGCGGAAAAGATTGCGGTTGGGCCTGCGGGGGATGATTACGACTGGACAGAGAAGCTTCTGGAGAAATGCTACCGCAGGAATCAGCCGCAGCGCCATGGCTTTATGGATGGGCTGAGCGTCCATTATTACATGTATCTGCATGGCTGGGACGATAAGGGCAGCGCACTCTCCTTTACGGACGAGGAGTGGGTCCTGACGATGCAGCGCGCTTATTACCTGAAGAAGATTCTGGAAAAGCATGCAGAAATTCTGGACCGATATGATCCGGAGAAGAAGATCGGACTTGTTGTGGATGAGTGGGGCAACTGGTTCCGGACAGAGGAAGGGACCAATCCGGGATTTTTGTATCAGCAGAATTCGATGCGCGATGCGGTATCTGCCGGCCTGAATCTGAATGTATTCAACAAGATGAGCGACCGAATCACCATGACGAACATTGCGCAGATGATCAATGTTCTTCAGTCGATGCTTCTGACGCAGGGAGCAGAGATGGTGAAGACGCCGACGTATTTTGTCTACCGGATGTTCCGCGATCACCAGGATGCAGATCTTCTGGAGAGCGCAGTCAGCGGAAATTATGATTTATCGGTTCTTGCCGATGACCCGACAGCTCCTGCTGTTCCGGCTCTCTCTGAATCCGCTTCCATGAACGAAAAGGGAGAGATCAATATTACACTGACCAATCAGTCAGCGGAGGATGATCTTTCCGTCAGAATCCTTATGAGCGAGCCGAAATCCTATACGGCAGCCTGCTGCGAAATTCTGCAGGGAGATTCCTCCTTTGAGGATCCGCACGGACTGCGGGCACACAACAGCTTTGAGGAGCCGGAGCGTGTGCGGATTCAGCCCTATACGCAGGTTAGGAAGGATGAGACAGGATTTGTCCTGACGCTTCCTGCTGCAAGTGTCATGCATCTTACGCTGCGGAAGTAGGACCTTTCTGAAAATACTGCTTGCAATTTGCAAAAGTCAGCAGTATCATAAGCACAACAATTTGATAACACTTTAAACCGATGAAGCGGATATAACGCATGCGAAGGAACTCCCAGAGAGCCGGGGAGGATGGGAACCCGGCAGTAGCACCTGCCTGCAAATGGACCGCTGAGGGCGCAAGGAAAGCCGGATACTGTATTGGGAAGAATGTGAATCCTGTGAGAAGGACAGATGTGCAGGAATCATGGATTCGCAGTGGAGGGTGAGTATTTCGCGACGTAAGGCATACGTCAGTTGCCGGGGATATGCTGGTATCCCGTTAAGAGCACAGAGAAGAGAGTGGGAAGCCTTTACAGGGCGCACCCTTTGCATCTGTGAATCAAGGTGGCACCGCGACTGAGATTAAGAATTCAGATCGTCCTTGATGGAACTTATGATGAGTTCCGTCAGGGACGTTTTTTTATACAAGGAAAGGAGCATCTGTGAAATGAAGATCAGACCTTCTCTGGAAGAGGCCAGAGCCTATGCCGCGAAGGGAGAATACCGGCGGCTTCCGGTCAGCACGGAAATTCTTGCTGACCTGTATACGCCGATGCAGGTTCTCCGCAAGCTCAAAAACATTTCGGACCATTGTTATCTTCTGGAATCGGCGGAGGCACAGGAGCAGTGGGGGAGGTACACGTTCCTTGGCTTTGATCCGACGATGGAAATCATCTGTCTGAACGGCCACATGAAGGCAGGAGCTCTTTCCTTTGAGACGAAGGATCCCGGAGCGACCATCCGGCAGATCCTGAAGGAGTACCGGGCACCGCGGCTTCCTTTTCTTCCTCCGTTTGCAGGAGGGCTGGTAGGCTATTTCTCTTATGATTATCTGAAATATGCGGAGCCGTCTCTTCATTTGGATGCCGAGGATACGGAGAATTTCAAGGACGTGGATCTGATGCTGTTCGATAAGGTGATCGCGTTTGACAACCTCCGACAGAAAATCATCCTGATCGTCAACATTGATCTTGCGGAAGCAGAGACCTCCTACCGGAAGGCGGAGCACGAGCTGGAGAATCTGGCGCGGCTCATCCGCACCGGAAAGGAGAAGGAGGAACCGGCGGGCGTTCTGAAATCGGAGATCCGGCCGTTTTTCGACAAGGAGCACTACTGCAGCATGGTCCGGAAGGCCCAGCATCACATCAAGGAGGGCGATATTTTCCAGATCGTTCTGTCAAACCGCCTGGAAGGGGAGTACGAAGGGAGCCTTCTCAACTGCTACCGGATTCTCCGAACGCTGAACCCGTCTCCGTACATGTTCTACTTCTCGGGGACCGATGTGGAGGTGGCAGGGGCATCGCCGGAGACACTGGTGAAGCTCGAGGACGGTGTGCTGCACACTTTCCCGCTCGCCGGGACGCGTCCCAGAGGCAAGACGCCGGAGGAGGACCGGGAGCTGGAGAAGGGACTTCTTGCCGACGAGAAGGAGCTTGCCGAGCACAACATGCTGGTCGACCTCGGGCGGAACGACATCGGGAAAATTTCCAAATTCGGCTCCGTGCAGGTGGAGCGCTATCACGAGATTCTGCGTTTTTCTCATGTCATGCACATCGGCTCCACGGTCCGGGGAGAAATCAGGGAGGATTTGGATGCACTGGATGCGGTGAATTCGATTCTTCCCGCAGGAACCCTTTCGGGAGCTCCGAAGATCCGGGCCTGCCAGCTGATCAACGATCTGGAGAACAACAAGCGCGGAATTTACGGCGGCGCCATCGGGTATCTTGATTTCGCCGGGAACATGGACACCTGCATTGCAATCCGCATCGCGTACAAGAAAAACGGGAAGGTGTTTATTCGAAGCGGCGCCGGCATCGTGGCAGATTCTGTTCCGGAGAAGGAATATCAGGAATGCATCAACAAAGCAAAAGCCGTTGTGACGGCACTGGAGGCGGCCAATGATCTTGCTGATTGACAACTATGACAGCTTTTCCTTCAATCTCTACCAGATGGTGGGAGCGATCCGGCCGCAGATCCGTGTGATCCGGAACGATGAGATGACAGTGGAGGAGATCGAACAGCTTGTCCCGGAGAAGATCATCATCTCCCCGGGCCCGGGCAGGCCTGCGGACGCAGGCATCTGCGAGGACGTGGTGCGAAGACTCCGGACGAAAATCCCGATCCTCGGTGTGTGCCTCGGCGAGCAGGGAATCTGTGAGGCCTATGGGGCAACGGTCGGTTATGCGAAGGAGCTGATGCACGGGAAGCAGTCACAGACGCAAATCGATGTCACAAGCCCGATTTTCCGGGGACTTCCCAAGACCATTCCGGTAGCCAGATATCATTCCCTGGCGGTGCAGGAGGACACGCTTCCCGATACGTTGAAGGTCATCGCGAAGACCGAAGACGGCGAGGTGATGGGAGTACAGGATACGCAGTATCCGGTGTACGGGCTGCAGTTTCATCCGGAATCGATTATGACACCGGATGGAGCAGCGATTCTTGAAAATTTCCTGCAGTTGTAGAAACTTTTTAGAAACAGAAATTCCGGAAACACAGAAAACAACAGAACAACAGGGTCAAAGAAGCCGAAGGGAAAAGTACAGAGGAGCAGAAAATCTGCGGAATGAGAAACAGAAGGAGGAAGCCATGATTAAGGAATCAATTATCAAAATCGTCAACAAGGAAGACCTCACCTATGACGAGGCGAGGGAAACGATGCTGGAAATCATGAAGGGAGAAACCACCCCGACCCAGAATGCGGCTTTTCTTGCCGCTCTTTCCACGAAGTCGACGAAGGCGGAGACCATTGACGAGATTTCCGGCTGCGCTTATGCGATGCGGTCTCTCGCAACACCGGTGCCGCATCCCGGCATGGAGGTCCTGGAAATCGTGGGGACCGGCGGAGATGGAGCTCATTCCTTCAATATCTCCACGACGGCGGCCATGGTCGTGGCAGCAGGCGGCGTCAAGGTGGCCAAGCACGGCAATCGCGCGGCATCCTCCCTTTCCGGAACGGCGGACTGCCTGGAGGCGCTCGGCGTGAACATTCAGCAGGATCCGGAGCTTTGCCGGAAGATGCTGGAGGAGACGGGCTTCTGCTTCATGTTCGCACAGAAGTACCATGCGGCAATGAAATATGTAGGACCGATTCGCAAGGAGCTGGGCTTCCGGACGGTATTCAACATTCTGGGGCCTCTGACCAATCCCGCAAAGCCGGAGATGTTCCTCCTCGGTGTCTATGACGAATATCTGGTGGAGCCCGTTGCAAAGGTTCTGAGCTCTCTTGGAGTAAACCGCGGACTTGTCGTTTACGGACAGGATCATCTGGATGAGATTTCGGCGAGTGCTCCGACGACGGTCTGCGAGCTCAGGGACGGATTTTACCGGACCTCTGTGATCAAGCCGGAGGATTTCGGCCTCGTTCGCGGAACCAAGGAAGAGATTGTAGGCGGTACGGCGCAGGAAAATGCACAGATTACCCGGGGCATCCTGAACGGAACGATCACCGGAACCAGAAGAAATATCGTTCTTCTGAATGCGGGAGCGGCGCTTTACGCCGGCAAGGCCGCGGAATCGCTGGAAGAGGGTGTGAAGCTTGCAGGTGATCTGATTGATTCCGGAAAGGCACTGGATACCCTGAACAAGGTCATCGAGGTCAGTAACACATGAGTACAATTCTGGATCAGCTTGCGGACTATGCGAGAGTCCGTGTAGAGAAGGCAAAAGAGAACCGGCCGATCGAAGAACTCCGCGAGGCGGCGCAGGCAGTGGCAGTGCAGGAACCGTTTCGCTTCGAGCACCGGCTCTCGGAGGGCGGAGACATTCATTTTATCTGCGAATGCAAAAAGGCTTCTCCATCCAAAGGGCTGATCGCCCCGGATTTTCCTTATCTGGACATTGCCAGGCAGTATGAGGAGGCGGGAGCCTCTGCCATCTCGGTTCTTACGGAGCCGAAGTGGTTTCTGGGATCCGATGCGTATCTGAAGGAGATCGCGGCAGAGGTTTCGGTCCCCTGCCTTCGCAAGGATTTTACTGTAGATCCGTACATGATCTATGAGGCAAAGCTGCTGGGGGCCTCGGCAGTGCTCCTGATCTGCGCGATTCTGGACACAAAAACGCTGGAGAACTACCTTCAGATCGCGAATTCGCTGGGACTCTCCGCCATTGTGGAGGCACACGATGAGGCGGAGGTCGCCTCGGCGGCCGCGGCGGGAGCGAGAATCATTGGAGTGAATAACCGGAACCTGAGGGATTTCACCGTGGATATCCGCAACAGCATCCGGCTCCGATCCTTTGCGCCGGCAGACACGATTTTCGTTGCGGAATCGGGAATCCGGACCCCGGAGGATGTGGAAACACTCCGGCAGAACGGTGTGAACGCGGTTCTTGTCGGCGAGCAGCTGATGCGGGCGGAAAGCCCGAAGGCGGAATTGAACCGCCTGCGCGGAATTGGACGCCGTTTCTGAATACCGGAAATGAAGCAGGAAAACTTTCGAAAAGAAAAGGAGGCAGCCACAATGGATACAGACCAGCACACGGTAAAGGTGAAAATCTGCGGGCTTCGAAGTCCTGAGGATGCCGGGGCTGTTAACGCGGTGCTGCCGGACTATACGGGGTTTATCTTTGATCCATCACGGAAGCGCTACATTGAACCGGAGAAGGCAGAGATAATCCGAAAGCTCCTGGATGAGAGAATCCGGCCGGTCGGCGTTTTTGTCAACGCGAAGATTTCTGAGATTCTGGAGGTGCTTGAGATTTGTCGGTTGGACATGGTGCAGCTGCATGGGGAAGAGAGTGATGGCATGATCCGGGAGCTTCAGGAGGAATATGAGAGACGATGGCGTCCGGTGAGAAGAAAGCTGTGTATTGTAAAGGCCTTTCGGATTGAGAACGAAGAGGACGTTCGAAGGGCAGAAGCCTCCGGAGCGGACGAAATCCTTCTGGATCACGGAAGGGGAGGCACGGGGGAGAGCTTCGACTGGAGCCTTTTGAAAAGCTGCGGGAGACGCTTTTTCCTGGCAGGAGGACTGACACCGGAGAATGTGGAGACGGCCATTGAACAAACCGGGCCGTATGCCGTGGATGTCAGCTCATCGCTGGAGACGGACGGGCGCAAGGATCCGGAGAAAATACGAAGGTTTATGACCGCGGTTCGCAGGACGACGGGAAGATAAGAGAATCACAGAATATCAGAAGCTGCGGAGAACCGGAACAGCCGTGGGCGGTTGAAACGGCCGGAGGCGGCAGGAACAGTCAAGGCAGGAAGAAAGGAAGAAAAGAGATGACCAATCAAAACGGAAGATTCGGTATTCACGGAGGGCAGTACATTCCGGAAACCCTGATGAATGCAGTGATTGAGCTGGAAGCAGCCTATAACAAGTATAAAAATGATCCGCAGTTCAACGCGGAGCTGACGGAGCTGTTCAACAATTACGCGGGGCGTCCCAGCCGCCTGTATTACGCGGAGAAGATGACGAAAGACCTCGGCGGCGCGAAGATTTATCTGAAGCGCGAGGATTTGAACCACACCGGCGCACATAAGATCAACAACTGCCTGGGACAGGCTCTCCTTGCGAAGAAAATGGGTAAGACCCGTCTGATCGCGGAGACCGGAGCCGGGCAGCACGGCGTGGCAACCGCAACGGTGGCGGCGCTGATGGGAATGGAATGTGTTGTTTTCATGGGCAAGGTGGATACCGAACGGCAGGCACTGAATGTCTACAAGATGAAGCTGCTCGGTGCGGAGGTAGTCCCGGTCACGGATGGAACCGGAACGCTGAAGGATGCTGTCTCGCAGGCAATGCGTGAATGGACGAGCCGGATCGATGACACACATTACTGCCTCGGATCCGTGATGGGGCCGCACCCGTTCCCGACGATTGTCCGCGACTTTCAGGCCGTAATTTCCAAAGAAATCAAGGAGCAGATGCTGGAGAAGGAGGGAAGACTTCCGGACGCGGTGATTGCCTGTGTCGGCGGCGGCTCCAATGCCATCGGCTCGTTCTATCATTTCATTGACGATCCTTCGGTGCGGCTGATCGGCTGCGAGGCAGCGGGCCGCGGCATTGATACCTTTGAGACGGCGGCAACCATCAATACCGGGCGGCTTGGAATTTTCCACGGAATGAAGTCCTATTTCTGCCAGAACGAATACGGACAGATCGCACCGGTTTACTCTATTTCAGCAGGGTTGGATTACCCGGGGATCGGACCGGAGCATGCTTATCTGCATGATATCGGACGCGCTGAGTACGTGCCGGTGACCGATGAGGAGGCTGTGGAGGCGTTTGAATATACCTCCCGGACCGAAGGCATCATCCCTGCCATTGAGAGCTCTCATGCCATTGCCTATGCCATGAAAATCGCACCGAAGATGGACAAGGACAAGATTATCGTGATCACGGTCTCCGGACGAGGAGACAAGGATTGTGCGGCGATTGCCAGATATCGCGGAGAGGAGATTTCGGAATGAGCCGAATTGCAGAGGCATTTCAGAATCATAAAGCGTTTATTGCATTTATTACGGTAGGAGATCCGGATCTGGAGACAACGGAGAAGGTTGTCCGCGCGGCCGTGGAGAACGGCGCGGATTTGATTGAGCTTGGAATTCCGTTCTCTGATCCGACGGCGGAAGGACCGGTCATCATGGAGGCCGATGAGGTTGCGCTGAAGGCGGGAACAACGACAGACAAGGTGCTGGAGCTTACGAAAAAGCTGCGGGAGACCATCCGGATTCCGATGGTATATATGACCTATGCCAATGTGGTTTTCTCGTATGGGTGTGAGAAATTCGCTCAGAAAGCGGCAGAAGCGGGAATCGACGGACTGATTCTTCCGGATGTTCCGTATGAGGAGAAGGATGAATTTGCAGAGGTCTTCGACCGCTATGGAATTGATCTGATCTCCATGATCGCGCCGACCTCGGAGGACCGGATCTCCATGATTGCCAGGGAAGCGAAGGGATTCATTTACATGGTGTCTTCTCTTGGCGTGACCGGCACCAGAAGCGAGATCACGACGGATATCGGGGCAATGACCGAACTGGTCAAAAAGAGCACGAAGATCCCGTGCGCGGTCGGATTCGGGATTTCCACCCCGGAACAGGCGGCGAAGATGGCGGAACTGTCCGATGGCGCCATTGTTGGCTCGGCAATTATCAAAATCATTGCAAAGTATGGGAAAGAAGCGGCAGGACCGGTCGGGAAGTACGTGAAGCAGATGGCTGACGCCGTGCATAAACTATAAGACATATGCTGCAAATGGTGTAATGCAAACGGCATTATGCGAACGATGCGGCAGGCACATACATGGCGGTAAGTAATGACAAACACGTTCTTGACAATCTGCAGATTTGTCCGTATGATGTCGGATTTGTAGAGAAAGAGATCTGATCCGGGATCGGATGGGACAATCTGCGGATGGAGAACGGTATGCATCAGACAAGAAGGAACAACCGAATGCTGGCTGTACTGGCTGCTCTGGCAGTCCTTTTTGTGATGCTTCTTTCTTCTTTTTATATTGCCAGAGAGACGGATCATGTCTGCTCCGGTCATGCGGACTGTCCGATTTGTCAGCAAATTCATATCTGTGAATCCGTTCTGAAGAATCTCGCTTCGGGCGGAGCAGCCTGCGCATCAGCAGTCATCTTTTTCAGGGTTGTTCGCAGCATTGCATGCCGGGAACGCGGCATGGCAGCTGTCCGGACCCTGGTCACCCTCAAGGTAAAGCTTTCCAATTAAATCACAGCATCCATGATTTCAATTCATTCATGTGACAGGATCAGGAGGAAGTGCCTTCTTTTTTGAGAAATGCGGCCTGTATGGCGTTATTTTTCCAAAGAAGAAAGAGGTACTGCCTTGTTTTGGTACGGGCAAAAGTCTGCAGCAGAGTGCAGGGATGTCCTGATCGGCAACAGCAGAGTGCAGGAGATGTCCTGACCGGCGACAGCAGACGATATTTGGAGGTTTTATGATGAGAAATTTCAGCAACAGACATTTTGAAAACAGAGAATACAGAAGAAACAGAGGAAAGGCAGTTTCTGCAGCTCTTGCAATGGCCCTGATGACCGGACTTATGACTGGCTGCGGAACAGAAACGGCTTCTTCAGAGACAGCTTCTTCTGCGGGCGCTGCCTCTTCCGCTCAGGAACAGACAGAAAGCAGCACATTTACGGTTTCCGCAGAGGATGCTGCGTCAGATACCGATGCACAGTCCGATGATGCGGATGGAGGAGATACCGGTGACGGAGAAAAATTGAATATTGTAGCAACGATCTTTCCGGAATATGACTGGGTACGTGAAATCCTCGGGGATCAGGCCGATCAGGCAGAGGTCACAATGCTCCTGGACAATGGCGTGGATCTTCACAGCTATCAGCCGACAGCGGATGATCTGGTCAAGGTTTCCAACTGCGATCTGTTCATTTATGTGGGCGGTGAATCGGATGCCTGGGTGGAGGACGCACTGAAAAATGCCACCAATCCGGATATGAAGGTCATTAATCTTCTGGATGTCCTGGGGGATCAGGTGAAGGAAGAGGAGACGGTAGAAGGTATGGAGCCGGAAGAAGAGGAGAAAGGAAGCGAAGGAGAAGCGGCAGAGGAAGGACCGGAATACGACGAGCATGTCTGGCTGTCTCTGAAAAATGCAGAGGTATTATGCAAGGCCATTGCTTCTGATATTGAGGAATTGGATCCCGAGAACAAGGATGCCTATGAGGCAAATCTGACCTCATATGAAGAGAAGCTTGCAGATCTTGACGAACAGTACCAGAGCACAGTGGACAGTGCGGCAAGGAAGACGCTTCTGTTCGGCGACCGTTTTCCGTTCCGTTACATGGTGGATGATTATGGCCTGACTTATTATGCGGCTTTTGTCGGATGCTCCGCAGAAACCGAGGCAAGCTTCGAGACAATTTCGTTCCTGGCGAAGAAGGTGGATGAGCTGCAGCTTCCCTGCGTGATGACGATTGAAGGACCGAACCATAAGATTGCGACAACCATCATCGAAAATACCAAGGAAAAGGATCAGAAGATCCTGACAATGGATTCCATGCAGTCAACAACCTCGGAGGATGTCAAGAGCGGAACCACCTATCTTTCTGTAATGGCGAGGAATCTGGATGTGCTGCAGGAGGCACTGAATTAGGAAGGATGATTGGGAATGGCACAACTTATTTGCAGAAATCTGGCAGTCGGATATGACGGTCATCCGGTATTGGAGAATCTGAATTTTCAAGTCCGCGCGGGAGAGTATCTTACGATTATCGGAGAAAACGGGGCAGGAAAAAGTACCTTGATGAAAACAATCCTTGGGCTTTTGCCACCGCTTAATGGTGAAATCATTACTGGGGACGGGCTGCGTTCTGACGAAATCGGATATCTTCCGCAGCAGACAGAGGTACAAAGAGATTTTCCAGCATCGGTATGGGAAATTGTGCTTTCCGGCTGCCAGGGAAGATGCGGTCATCACTTCTTTTATGGAAAACAGGAAAAGGACATTGCAAGGCGTGCCATTGAACAAATGGAGATCGGAGCACTGATTTCCAGATGCTACCGGGAGCTTTCCGGGGGCCAGCAGCAGAGAGTGCTGCTGGCCCGTGCCTTGTGCGCGACCAGAAAAATGCTCCTGATGGATGAGCCGGTTGCGGGCCTGGATCCGAAGGCGACTGCGGATATGTATCACATCATCGGGAAGCTGAATCATGAGAAAGGGATCACCATTCTGATGATTACACATGATTTGGAAGCAGCCGACCGGTATGCTACTCATGTTCTGAAGCTTGGGAGCCATGGAACGGGCTTTTTCTATGGGACAAGGGAGGAATACCGGAGAATGCATGCAGAGAGTTCAGGCATACAGCAGGGCAAGAGCCGGAAGGAGGCGCAGAATGAAACATGTGATTGATCAGCTTTCCGCCTATTGGCAGTATCCTTTTGTGCAGCATGCGGTGGTGGTCGGCGTGCTGATTGCTTTGTGCTCCTCTCTTCTGGGGGTGACGCTGGTGCTGAAGCGGTTTTCTTATATCGGAGACGGACTGTCTCATGTTGCCTTTGGAGCCATGTCAGTTGCCATTGTGATGAAGCTGACCAATCGGATGCCATTGATATTGACTGTTACGGTCATTAGTGCGGTTCTTCTGCTTCGGACCGGGCAGAACGCCAGAATCAAGGGAGATGCAGCCATTGCGATGATTTCGGTTGGTGCACTTGCCATGGGATATCTGCTGATGAATGTTTTCTCGGCATCTGCAAATGTTTCGGGAGATGTGTGCAGTACCCTGTTCGGCTCAACCTCAATTCTGACCCTGACGCAGGAGGACGTGGTTCTTTGTGTGGTGATGTCTGTCATTGTTGTAGCGCTCTATGTGTTCTGTTACAACAGGATTTTTGCTGTGACCTTTGATGAGAATTTTGCCAGAGCGGTCGGGACAAGGGTCGATTTCTATAATTTTCTGATTGCCGTTGTGATTGCGTGTGTCATTGTGCTGGCCATGAATCTGGTGGGATCGCTTTTGATTTCGGCCCTGGTCATTTTCCCGGCACTTTCGGCGATGCGCATGTTCAAGAGCTTTCGGAGCGTGACAATCTGTGCTGCGCTCTTGTCGGTGATCTGTTCCCTTCTTGGCATTCTGGCATCCATTCTGGCAGGAACGCCGGTGGGATCTACGATCGTTCTCGTTCAAATGGCAGCATTTGGCATTTCATATCTGGCCGGGGCGCTGCGGACAGGAGTCAGAAGATGAAAAAGATGCTGACAGCGTTGATTCTGGCTGCGGGGATTTTCCTGACAGCCTGCGGAGAAGATTCAGAAGCAAGTGAGGGTCAGGCCCCGGATGCGGCTACAGCCTCCATGGAGGACATACCGGGGAGCACGGCAACAGGGGAAACAGCTGCGGAAGATTTCTCTGCCGCTGCATCGGATACAGAGGAGGCCGTGGATCAAACGGATGACGGACAGGAACGGAAGGCTGAAAAGGCTCCTGGAGAAGATGAGAACGGTGTTGTGGATCTGACAAAGCTCAGCAGTACGATGGTTTTCTCAGAGGTTTACAGTATGATGACGGATCCCACGCCTTATATCGGGAAAACGATTGTCATGAACGGACAGTTTACGGTATATCAGGATCCGGAAACAGGAAAATTGTACTTTTCCTGCATCATTAAGGATGCAACGGCCTGCTGTGCACAGGGCATTGAATTTTCTCTGGCAGGAGATCATGAATTTCCGGAGGATTATCCGCAGGAGGGAGACAATATTACCGTGCAGGGAACATTTGATATTTATACGGAAGGCCAGGCAAAGTATATGCAGCTGGCGGATTCCGTCCTGCTGAATTCATAGTGTACGTACTCTTTTGCCTGCGGGAAAACTGTGACACGGCACGTTTATTCGGTTGAAAAATGCAATACGAATACATTTGTTCGATCGAATAATGTGATACAGATACAACTGTCCGGTTGAAAGTGCAATCCATGTACTTCAAGGTATGTATGTCGAGTGCCGGCCTTTTGAGAAAAAAGCGGAAATGGGCTGGTAATACAGGCATAGAAAATCCCCACCGGAATCCCTGGTATTGATCAGGATTCCGGTGGGGGTCTTTATTTCACGTAACAATTCTTTACCGTGTACAAATGCTCTGGGCCTTGTCTGATGCTCTGTTTACCATGGCTATACCCCGCTGAGGCAAAATCCGCGAAGACGGTTTTGCCGAACGCGTCAGCACCGATGCTGCTGTTTGAAAGTGACATATCGATGTCACTTTCAAACTTGTATCACAGGCAATTCACCAGCCGGTACGGCCCGAAACAGCTGCTCCTTGTCAGGCGTACGGGATCAGAACTTGCCCTGCTCTGCAGCAAGTGCTACAGAAACAGCGGTCGAAACGGTTGCACCAACCATCGGGTTGTTGCCCATTCCGATCAGGCCCATCATTTCTACGTGAGCGGGAACGGAAGAGGAGCCTGCGAACTGTGCATCGCTGTGCATACGGCCGAGTGTATCCGTGAAGCCATAGGAAGCAGGACCTGCTGCCATGTTATCCGGATGAAGGGTACGGCCGGTGCCACCGCCGGATGCAACGGAGAAGTACTTCTTGCCGGCTTCCAGTCTTTCCTTCTTGTAGGTGCCTGCAACAGGGTGCTGGAAACGGGTCGGGTTGGTGGAGTTGCCGGTGATGGAGATATCAACGTTCTCCTTCCACATGATGGCAACGCCTTCCTGAACATCGTCAGCGCCGTAGCAGCGAACCTTTGCACGCGGGCTGGAAGGATCCTTGGAGTAGCAGGTCTCGGAGAGAACCTTCAGCTCGCCGGTGAAGTAGTCATACTCAGTCTCTACATAAGTGAAGCCGTTGACACGGGAGATGATCTTGGCAGCGTCCTTGCCAAGGCCGTTCAGGATAACGCGAAGGGGTTTCTTGCGAACCTTGTTGGCCTTGTCGGCGATACCGATGGCACCCTCAGCTGCTGCGAAGGACTCGTGACCAGCCAGGAATGCGAAGCACTCGGTGTTCTCCTCAAGGAGCATCTTGCCAAGGTTGCCGTGTCCGAGACCTACCTTGCGGCGGTCAGCAACGGAACCGGGAATGCAGAAGGACTGAAGACCCTCGCCGATTGCGGCAGCAGCCTCGTCCGCCTTGCGGCAGTTCTTCTTGATGGCAATGGCAGCGCCTACGGTGTAAGCCCACTTTGCATTCTCAAAGCAGATCGGCTGAATGCCCTCTACCAGATGATAAACGTCCAGACCAGCAGCCTCAGTGATGGTCTTGCATTCCTCAATGGAGGAAATACCATACTTGCTCAGTGTGGCAAGAATCTGGGGCTCTCTTCTCTCATAAGATTCAAATAATGCCATTTCTTTCTCCTCCTTCTTGATTACTGCTTTCTGGGATCGATGAACTTCACAGCGTCAGCAACACGGCCGTACTTGCCGGAAGCCTTCTCCAGAGCGGTAGCTGCATCGTCGCCGGCCTTGATGAAGTCCATCATCTTGCCGAAGTTCACGAACTTGTAGCCGATGATCTCATCATTCTCATCCAGAGCGAGGTCGGTGATGTAGCCGTCGGTCAGCTCAAGGTAGCGGGGTCCCTTCTCCAGAGTTCCGTAGGTAGTACCAACCATGGAACGGGTTCCCTTGCCGAGATCCTCAAGTCCTGCGCCGATCTGCAGTCCATCCTCGGAGAATGCACTCTGGGAACGGCCGTATACGATCTGAAGGAACAGCTCTCTCATTGCGGTGTTGATGGCATCGCAGACAAGGTCGGTGTTCAGAGCCTCCAGAACGGTAAGTCCGGGAAGAATCTCTGCAGCCATTGCTGCGGAATGCGTCATTCCGGAACATCCGATGGTCTCAATCAGAGCTTCCTGAATGATGCCGTCCTTGACGTTCAGAGAAAGCTTGCAGGCGCCCTGCTGAGGTGCGCACCAGCCTACACCGTGTGTATAACCGGAAATGTCCTTTACCTCTTTGGACTTCACCCACTTAGCCTCTTCCGGGATCGGAGCTGCGCCATGGTGTACGCCCTGGTGTACGACGCACATGTTCTTTACTTCCTGTGAGTAAACCATAAAAGTTCTCCTTCCTTAATAAATATGTCAATGGCGATATTGTTATAAAAGTAACGTTTCAGCCGTTCAAATTATACGGCGCTGCTGCTGGGTTAGACAACACTAATAAGCGCTTCTGAAAAGCCTGCGGAATTCCAATGGTGAAACACCGTAGATTTCAGAAAAAATTTTGTCCGCAAATATCGGTGTGTTTTATACTCTTGCAGCACTTTTGATTGCCTGTGTGGTATACCATCTCGGGCTACTGATCTTTTAATCATATGCTTTTGTAATCACCTGGCTGAAAGATGATTTGAAGCTGATTACATCGGCAGGAGAAAACGATGTGTGTCGGAAACAGAGGAGCTCTCAGGAATGGGGGGCAGCGTATGCGGCAGGAATTTCAATCGGATTTTATGACAGGGAAAAGCTTTTTGAGAAGCCCAAGGGAACAACCTATGATGCACGGATGCGAAAAGCAGAACGTGACGCTCTTTATTTCGGGTGGAAGTCAGAAGACCTCAAAAAGCAGAAAGGATGAGCAGAAATATACAAATTATTTAAGAAATTAACATGAAAATTGTGCGTATTTTACCGGGACTACTTTCCTTTGCTTTGGCAGTTTGATACAATGAATTCAGTATTTCCAAACAAGCAGCGGGGAGGTAATGCATATGAGCAAGAACGAAATGCTGGCAATGATTCTGGCCGGCGGGCGCGGAAGCCGTCTGAAGGATTTGACGAACAAGGTTGCAAAGCCTGCAGTTTCCTTCGGCGGCAAGTACCGGATCGTGGATTTTCCGCTTTCCAACTGTGCCAACAGCGGGATTGATGTTGTCGGCGTTTTGACGCAGTACGAGTCGGTTTTACTGAATTCCTACGTGGCAGGCGGCAAGAACTGGGGCCTGGATACTCGTGACGGCGGCGTGTTCGTACTGCCCCCACGCGAGAAGGCGGATGCCAACCTGAATGTCTACCGCGGAACGGCGGATGCCATTTCACAGAACATCGATTTTATTGACCAGTATGATCCTGATTATCTTCTGATTCTCTCCGGCGATCACATTTACAAGATGGATTACGACGAAATGCTGTCGTACCATAAGGCCAACAAGGCAGATGCTACGATCGCGGTCATCGGCGTGCCGATGAAGGAGGCCAGCCGCTTCGGCATCATGAATACCGATGGAAACGGGCATATCACGGAATTTGAAGAAAAGCCCGCGCACCCGAAGTCCAATCTGGCCTCGATGGGTATTTATATTTTCAGCTGGAAGGTGATCCGCAAGCTCCTGACCGCGGACAAGGATGATCCGAATTCCAGTCATGATTTCGGCAAGGACATCATTCCTCGTCTCCTGAAGGATGGGAGGACACTGATGGCCTATGAGTTTAAAGGCTATTGGAAGGATGTTGGAACCATAGATTCTCTTTGGGAAGCCAACATGGACCTTCTGGATGACAAGAGCAAGCTGAATCTGGATGATGATTCCTGGAAGATTTATACCGAGGATGCGCCGGAGCTTCCGCAGTACATCGGACCGGAGGCAAAGGTGGATGTCGCATACATCACACAGGGCTGCCATATCGAAGGAGAGCTGAAGCATTCTGTGATTTTTACGAATGTGGATGTGGAGAAGGGGGCGAGGGTTATTGACTCTGTCCTGATGCCAGGTGCTGTCGTGGATGAGGGAGCTGTCGTGACAAGAGCTCTGGTGGCCAACAATGTACATATTGGAAAGGGTGCAGTGGTTGGAAGTGCAGACAGTGAGAATATTCTCCTTGTTGCGAAGAATGTAAAGGGGGTTGAGTAAGATGATCAATGCATTTGGAATCGTCACGGCCTCCAACGGCCGCTATCATGTGCAGGGAATGGAGGATTACCGGCCGATCGGGGCCTTCTCCTTCCTCGGCAGATATCGCGTGGTGGATTTCCCGGTATCCAATCTGTCGAACAGCGGTATTGACCGCATTCAGGTTTATGTCAGCCAGAATCCCCGCTCCCTTGCGGAACATCTGAGCTACGGCCAGCATTACAACATCAATGCCAAGAGAGGTAAGCTCCAGCTTTTGTTCAATCAGGACAGCCGCGTCAATGATATTTACAACACGGATATTGCCGCGTTTATGGACAATCTCGAGGTAATCGAGAGGATGCAGCAGCCGTATGTGGTCATTACTCCTGGCAATATGATTTTCAAGCAGGATTTCCAGCAGCTTCTGCAGCAGCATGTGGAGAGCGGGGCGGATGTCACGCTTCTGTATCATAAGACGGACAAGGCGGATGACTGGTACCGCAACTGCGCGGTTCTGGATCTGAACCGTCAGAAGGGTGTGAAGTCGATTCATTTGAATGACGGATCGGCGGCGAATCGGAATATTTTCATGGATACCTACGTGATGAGCAAGAAGATGCTCATTCATCTGATCCATGAGGCGAAGAAGCGCTCCTCCATTTTTAATCTGTCGGATATTCTGAATCTGGAGAGTGACAGCCTGGACATTCGCGGTGCGCAGCACAAGGGCTCTTATATGGCTGCTATTTATGATCTTCTGAGCTATTATCGCGCCAATCTGGAGCTTTTGAATTACGAAGCGGCACATCAGCTGTTTTCATCCGACTGGCCGATTTATACGCAGACGACAGACTCCAGTCCGGTACATTATTATGAGGGCGCCAGCGTGGTCAATTCGATGGTCGCGAACGGCACATCGGTGTATGGTACCGTGGAGAATTCGGTTGTCGGCCGCGGTGTGGTGATCAAAAAGGGCGCCGTGGTGAAGAACTGTCTGATTCTGGGACATTCGGTAATCGGCGAGGACGTGCACTTGGAGAATCAGATTGTGGATAAATGGGCGAAAATTCTCAATGTGAAGGAGCTGAAAGCAGATCCTAATTGCCCGGGTTATATTCGAAGAAGCGACGTTCTGTAAGCTCTCAAGGCCTCTTTCCCGTTTACGGGGAAGAGGCCTTTTTCTCTTGTTCCCAAATACAGCTCTCACAATACCGTGTCAGGAAAAACAAAGCCAGAAAAACAAATCTGAAATACCCGGAAAAACAAATCTGAAATACAGATGACAGGAGCTTGAAAATCCGATACACTGAATTTACGTGTGCCGCCTGCTGCTGAAAATACCGGCAGATGGGGAAAAGGACACGCTCAGATGGAACTGTCGGATAAGGATTGACTTTTTGCATGGACCGTTCTATATTGAGAGATGGCTGGTTAGGAGCCACTAACTATACGCTGCCTAACATTCGTTCAAAAGGAGGAACGGAACATGTTACAGAATGAAGCCTGGAACGGCTTTGAGGGCAATATCTGGAAGCGCGAGTGCAATGTCCGCGACTTTATCCAGAAGAACTACACCCCTTATGACGGCGACGAAAGCTTTCTGGCAGAGCCCACGGAAGCCACCAACAAGCTTTGGGGAAGACTTCAGGAGCTCCAGAAGCAGGAACGCGATAAGGGCGGCGTTCTGGATGAGGAGACCGAGGTTGTTTCCTCTCTGACCGCATATGGCCCAGGATATATTGATGAATCCATGAAGGATCTGGAGCAGGTCGTCGGTCTTCAGACCGATAAGCCGCTGAAGCGCGCATTCATGCCCTACGGCGGTATCAAGATGGCAGAGGAAGCCTGCGAGATGTACGGCTATCATCCGAATCCGGAGCTGCACAAGATTTTTACGGAGTATCACAAGACGCATAACCAGGCGGTTTTTGATGCTTATACACCGGAGATGCGTGCTGCAAGACACAGCCACATCGTGACCGGTCTTCCGGACACCTACGGAAGAGGAAGAATCGTCGGCGACTACCGGAGAGTCGCACTGTATGGCATTGATCAGCTGATCGCATGGAAAGAGGAGGATCAGGCCAACTGCGGCGACGGCACCATGACCGATGATGTCATTCGTCAGCGCGAGGAGATTTCCGAGCAGATTCGTGCGCTGCAGGGCATGAAGGAGATGGCGAAGGCCTATGGCTATGATATTTCCGCTCCGGCACGCAATGCGAAGGAAGCGGTTCAGTGGCTGTACTTCGGCTATCTTGCAGCAATCAAGACGCAGAATGGTGCGGCGATGAGCGTAGGAAGAATCTCCACCTTCCTGGATATTTACATCAGCCGTGATCTTGCTGCCGGCACTCTGACAGAGGAGCAGGCTCAGGAGCTGATCGATCATATCACCATGAAGTTCCGCATGGTCAAGTTCGCGCGCATCAAGTCCTACAACGAGCTGTTCTCCGGTGATCCGGTCTGGGCAACGCTTGAGGTTGCAGGTATCGGTATGGATGGCCGTTCCATGGTGACGAAGAATGACTATCGCTTCCTTCATACACTGGAGAATATGGGACCGTCTCCGGAGCCGAACCTGACGGTTCTGTACAGCAGCAAGCTTCCGGACAACTTCAAGAAGTATGCGGCGAAGATCTCGGTGACGACCTCTTCCATTCAGTATGAGAACGACGATGTCATGAAGCCGGTATGGGGAGATGACTACTCCATCTGCTGCTGCGTATCGGCAACACAGACCGGCAAGGAGATGCAGTTCTTCGGTGCAAGAGCAAACCTTGCAAAGTGCCTTCTGTACGCCATCAACGGCGGCGTGGATGAGAAGAACGGCAGACAGGTCGGACCGGCATATGCTCCGATTACCTCCGAATATCTGGATTATGATGAGGTCATGAAGAAGTTTGACCTTATGATGGACTGGCTGGC
>CALEFO010000067.1 GCA_937877165.1 uncultured Lachnospiraceae bacterium
ATGCCGCCGACCGGAGGCATCGGCTACGGCATCGACCGTCTGGTCATGCTGCTCACGAACTCCGCAGCAATCCGCGATGTACTGCTGTTCCCGACCATGAAGTCGATTGAGCAGTAAGAAGCGTAAAGTAAAACTGTAAAGTGGATCCTTCAGGAAAAAATTCCGGGGCGGAGTGTAGTGCTGGGAGGTTATACCCGCCTACGCTTGAATGAAGAGTCATGGGACAGGCGCATCGAAAGATGTGCCTGCTTTTTTATGGGGAGGCATCTGCTTTTCCATGAGAATGTGTCGACCTTTGGAAAATGCATCTGTTTTTCTATGAGAATGTACCGGCCTTTTGGGCAATACATTTTTTTATGGGAAAGCTGTGTAACTGATTACATGGCTAAATGAAATGAAAAATCTAATTCCAAGGCTATGCTGAGGAGAAAAAACCAAATTTTCGGTTATAGACAAACGGAGACAGATTTCGTATTATCATCAGTAATTGCATATTTCATCCAATCTGTGAATGCCGCGCGGTATGCGGTCCTGTCTGTATTCTGATCTGATTCACATCCCAATGAAGCTTATGCAAGGAAACCGTACACATTGATTTGCAGAAGTTTCAGAAAGAAAATTCGGAAAGATTCAGGATACATATGGGAATTCAAGAATTCGGAGAAAACCGTATCGTACTGGAGCCTCTGCGCGAAAAGGAGGCTGCCTATGGGCATTGCGGACGCAGTAACGAAGAAGTACCTGCAGGATAACGAAGTGTTTTCGGACGTATTCAATTACCGACTGTTTAACGGAAAACCGGTAATCCGGCCGGAAAATCTATCGGAGATGGATCCATCGGAAATTCTGGTTCTGTCCGGGAAGAAGCAGAACGGAAAGAGAAAACGCCTTCCGGCGAAAAGTTTGTATCGTGATCTGATGAAAGACACAGTCATCCGGAGGGATCAGAATGCGGTTTACCGGTTGAGGCTGGGAACGGAACTGCAGACGCATGTACACTATGCGATGCCGGTCCGGAACCAGCTGTACGATGCGATCGAGTATTATAATCAGATGGAAGAAACCGCACTGCGGCATCGTGCAGAGAGGTCAGAGAGAAACGGTGCGGGAGGAAATGCCGGAGCGTTTCTGTCCGGGTTCCGGAAAGAGGACCGGCTGATTCCAGTCTTCACGCTGACGATTCATTTCGGCCCGGAGCCGTGGGACGGGCCTTTGTCGCTTCATGATATGATGGAGGTGAGGGATCCGGAGGTTATGAAGTATATTCCGGATTATCAGGTTCAATTGATAGAACCGGCGGGGCTGAGCAGGACAGAGTTGGAGAAGTTTCGGAGCAGCTTTCGGGAGGTGATGGGATGCATCAAGTACTCGGAGGATGAGAAGGCTCTGGAGGAGTTTATGAAGGATAATCCGCGGATGAATATGGACATCCGCGCGGCGAGGGTGATCGGAGCGATGACTGGAACGGAAATCGAATACGGAGAAGAGAAGGAGGGAAAGATTAATATGTGCAAGGCAATCGAAGATATGATGCGTCACAGTAAGGAAAAAGGTCTGGCAGAAGGCCAGAAAGAGGAGCGTGCCACCCGTTTGGATTCGTTCGCCAGACAGGTGAAGGTCGGGAAGATGCGGGCCGAGGATGTCGCAGAGGGCTTTGGCATACCGGTAGAGCAGGTGAACGCCGCTGTGGCAAAGATTGACGGATCACTGTAAAGAGAGCAGGGCTCCATATAGCGCAATAAGAAAGAGCTAAGGGCTTCGGAGTAATCCGAGGCCCTTTATTATGGTAAGAGAAAAGAAATCGATCCATTATGTCCAGATGACTGACGGAAAATGTCAGGTTATCCAACAGCTTCTCCAGGAGTAGAGTATCTGGTGATAATCAGATCGTCCGAATCGTTTTATCGCGCGCGTCGATATTGGTTGCAATTTGCGGAGGACGGTGGCCACTGATGCGCTGACCAGCGGCCACCCGGCGGAATAAAACGGCCACCATCCAGATAATCCGAGATTCTTGGAATCAACATGGAGGGGCGCAAGGAATACCGCCTGTTCAGCCTGTCCAGCCGGCTCCAAAGTTCTCTGTTAAAGTCCTCAATCCATTCCATTCAATCCTTCAATTGCCAATGCGTTTTATCGTGCTGGTTATATTGAGGCATGGGGACGCGGCATTCAGAAAGTTCTGGAATCCTGTAAGGAGCTGGGTTCCCATGCACCGGAATACACCATTCTGGGCGATGATCTGACGGTCAAGTTTACTGCTTTAGCAAGTGCCGTCATTCCAAACGGACACAATGACCAAAGAATGTCCAAAAGGATGACCGAAAGGAAAACGAGACCGAGCAACGCATATTGGACATGATTGCTAACAAACAGGACATTTCTATGTCTGTTATGGCTGACCAAATAGGAATTTCATACAAGACGGTTCAGAGGGCAATCAATCATTTAAAAGAAGCCGGTCGTATTCGTAGGAACGGCGGTAAACGATTTGGTTCTTGGGAAATTATCGAAAAGCAATGACCGTAAACTGTGGTTGCCTTTGCGTAAACGTCAAATAGTACGCCTTCTGTAAGGCTTCCTGATTCGGCATACTTGAAAAAGTTTAAAAACTCAACTTACTTTTTCAAGGAGGTTCGAATGGACAAGGGAGTG
>CALEFO010000068.1 GCA_937877165.1 uncultured Lachnospiraceae bacterium
CATAAGGATGTGAAGACCCTGCAGGATCTTCAGGTCATGCAGTGTATGGAGTGCGGCTCGTGCTCCTACGTCTGCCCTGCACACAGGCCGCTGGCATTCTACAACAAGCTGGCGAAGAATCTGGTAAAGGAGGCGAGCAAAAATGGAAGGAAATAATTTCAAAACCAATCTGACCGTGTCGTCCTCGCCGCACCTTGTGACGAAGCTTGATACGAGAAAAACCATGCAGTACGTGGTGTTAGCTCTGCTTCCTGCGGTCATCATGGCGACGGTGTACTTCGGCTTCGGCGCACTTCTTCGCGTGATCTTAGGCGCGGTGTTCTGCTGGGCCTCGGAGTATTTGTATGACAAGATCATGAAGAAGCAGGATACCACGAAGGACTGCTCCTTTGCCGTAACGGGTGTGATTCTTGCACTGAACCTCCCGGCGAACTTCCCCATTTGGATGGAAGCCATCGGATGCATTGTTGCGATCGTGATCGTAAAGTGCCTGTACGGCGGCATCGGCAAGAATATCGCAAACCCTGCCATCGTTGGAAGAATCGTTCTGCTTCTGTCCTTTACGTCTTATATGACGAGCTGGCCGCTCACAAGATTCCAGAAGGCGGCAGCAGGCGTGGATGCGGTGACAGGAGCAACGCCTCTGGGACAACTTGCAGACGGTGCGTCAAGCCTTCCGTCCCTTTGGGACATGCTTCTTGGCAACATCGGCGGAGCGATGGGTGAGACCTGCACGATTGCGATTCTGATCGGCGGAATTTTCCTGATCTGGAAGAAGATTATCAGCCCGATCATTCCGCTGACGTTCATCGGCACGGTGTTCGTATTTTCTCTGATTTATTATGCCTGTGTCGGCGGAGCCGGACAGTACGGTGCCTTCGGCATGGCAGTCTATGAGATCCTGGCGGGCGGCGTGTTCTTCGGTGCGTTCTTCTGCGCAACAGATTATGTGACCTCGCCCATCATGAACCGCGGCAAATACATTTACGCGGTCGGGTGCGGTGTGTTCACGATGATCATCCGCCTGTTTGCCTCCTATCCGGAGGGCGTGTCCTTCGCGATTCTGTTCATGAACGCGATGACTCCTCTGATTGACCGCTTCGTGGAGCGCCAGTATTACGGCATTGCCAGGGCGGAGAAGGAAGCGAAGAAGGCTGCGAAAGAGGCAGCGGCAGGCGCTCCTTCAGATGAAGCGAAGGGAGGTGCGAAGGCATGAGCAGGAAGACAAACGCGGCTTCTGCAGAAGAGAATTTCGGCAGGGAATATGTCTATCCGGTTGTGATTCTGGTCGTCATCTGCGTGGTGACAACGGCACTTCTGGCGATCACGAATTTCGTTTCCGCGCCGGTCATTGAGAAGAATCAGGAGGCTTCCGCAACGGCAACGAGAAAAGAGCTGCTGACGGATGCCGATTCCTTTACGAGTGTGGACACGGATCTTCAGACCTCGGAGGATCAGTCCGCAAAGGTGACCGAGGTTTATCAGGCAGATAACGGATCCGGCTATGTCATCACGGTGGTGACGAAGTCCTTCGGCGGAGACCTTACCATGATGGTTGGTCTTTCTTCGGACGGAGCTATCACAGGCGTCAAGGTAACCGATAGCTCCGATACCCCCGGTGTTGGTTCGAAGGATGCCCAGCCGGATTATCTGGCTCAGTACGACGGACTCTCCCAGCTGACCTCGGAGGATGTCAAGAAGGAGACCTCCACGACCTCGGACGGAGCAGTCTTCCAGTACATCACCGGTGCATCGGTTTCCGGATCGGCCATTCATAAGGGAGTTTATCTGGCACTCGAACAGTACAAGACGTTAGGAGGTGCTCAGTAATGGAAGAAGTTCAGAAGAAATCAAAATTCAGCATTCTGACGAATGGTCTCATCAAGGAGAACCCCGTTCTGGTGCTGGTCATCGGTACCTGCCCGACCCTGGCAACCTCCACCTCTGTGGAGACCGGTCTTGGCATGGGCCTTGCGGCAACGGCAGTTCTGGTCTGCTCGAACATGGCGATTGCAGCGCTCCACAAGCTGATTCCGGACAAGGTGCGGATTCCCTGCTTCATTACCGTTATCGCGGGCTTCGTTACCATTGTGCAGATGCTGCTGCAGGCATTCGTGCCGTCCCTGTATTCGGCACTCGGCTTGTATCTGCCTCTGATCGTTGTGAACTGCATCATCCTCGGACGTGCGGAGATGTTCGCATCCAAGAATACCGTGGGAGACTCGGCTCTGGACGGCCTCGGCATGGGACTTGGCTTTACGCTGACGCTGTGCATTATGGGCTCCATCCGTGAAATCCTGGGCTCCGGCACCTGGCTTGCCGGCGACTGGTTCGGGCTTGCACCCGGCTTCAAGGGAATTCCCATCCTGTCGAATTTCATTCCGGGCATGTCCATCATGACGATGGTTCCGGGCGGCTTCTTTGTCTTTGCCTGCGTGATGGCAGCGGTGCATTATCTGACAAGAGACAAGTCGAAGATCCGTAAGGACTTCGGCTGCAGTGCCTGCGCGATGGAGGGCTCCTGTTCTCCGGAGAGAAAGGCCCTGGAGAGCGGCTCCTGCACGGTCGATGAGAAGACGGCAGAGGCCATGAAGATCGCGAAGGCAGCAGAAGCAAAGAGCGCAGCTGCCGGAACGAATCCTGCAGCGAAGACTCCGGATCCTGCGGCGGCCTCTGCAGCTCCTGCATCTGAGAAGGAGGTGAAGTGATCATGAGCCTTACGAAAATGATTCTGATCATCATCTCGATGGTCCTTGTCAACAACTATCCTCTGGCACAGTTCCTCGGCATCTGTCCGTTCCTCGGTGTGTCCAAGGATCTGGACAGCGCCAAGGGCATGGGAATTGCAGTTACGCTGGTCATGGGACTTGCTTCCATCGTGACGTTCCCGATCCAGCAGCTCCTTCTGTCCTGTGGTATTGAGTATTTGCAGACCGTTGTTTTCATTCTGGTCATTGCGGCTCTGGTGCAGTTCATTGAGATGTTCATGAAGAAGAACATGCCGGCACTGTATACGTCGCTGGGCATTTATCTTCCGCTGATTACGACGAACTGCGCGGTTCTGGGTGTCTGCATTTCCAACACCGAGGACTACACGGTGGCAGCGGTCGGCTCCTTTGGCGCGGCGTATGTCTATGCGATTCTGCAGGGCTTCGGCGGCGGCCTCGGTTTCTGGTTCGCCATGATGATCATGGCTGGCGTCCGCACGAAGCTTCAGGATCAGTCCGCGGTTCCGAAGGCTTTTCAGGGGGTCCCGATCATTCTGACGACGGCGGCGATTCTGTCTCTGGCGTTCATGGGATTTTCGGGAATGATATGATGCCGGAAGTCCGAAGGCATCCTGTCATGGTATAGAGAGGTATCATTATGAACTTAATCATCATTGCAATTGTTCTGATCCTCGTGGTTGGCCTGATTGCCGGAATCCTTCTGTCCTATGCGTCGAAGGTTTTTGCCGTGAAAGAGGATCAGCTTTTCCTGGATCTGCGTGCGCAGCTTCCCGGTGCGAACTGTGGCGGCTGCGGCTTTGCAGGGTGTGATGACTACGCGCATGCCCTTGCGAACAAGGATGCCGCAGAGCCGGTTCCCTGCACGAAGTGTGCGGTCGGCGGCCCTGCGGTTGCGGCCAAGCTCGCTGCGGTTCTCGGAACCTCGGCCGGCGATGTGGAGCGCCAGGTGTCCTTCGTTGCCTGCAACGGCACGAAGCAGAATGCGAAATCGCTGTATGAATATTCCGGAAGAGTGGAGAGCTGCGCGGCAGCGAAAACACTCTTCGGCGGCTCGAAGGAATGTCCCTATGGTTGTATCGGCCTCGGCGACTGTGTTAAGGCCTGCGAGTTTGATGCGATTCATGTCTGCGACGGCGTTGCTGTGGTCAATCCGGAGGTCTGCACGGCCTGCGGCAAGTGCATCAAGGCATGTCCGCAGCATCTGATTTCCTTAAAGCCTGTTTCGGAGAAGGTATTCGTTCAGTGCTCCAACAAGGACCTTGGCAAGGCAGCGATGGCGGTCTGCAAGACCTCCTGCATCGCGTGCCGGATGTGCGAGCGGACCTGTCAGCACGATGCGGTTCACGTAGTCGACAATGTGGCGGTCATTGATCCTGCCAAATGTGTCGGCTGCGGCGAGTGCGCGGCGAAGTGCCCGAAGCACGCCATCCTGGATCTGGCGAAGAGGGCATAATACAGCACACAGTATCCTGCAAATATGCAGTCGGAAGATGCTGCTCTGCAGAGGATTGGCAACGGTGCAGACGGATTGCAGGACAAAAATAAAAGCGGTGCGTAGAATAACATATCGTGAAAATGAGGCGGCGGAGAGAAATCTCCGCCGTCTTTTTTGCGCCTTGCGCTTGTGGTAAAATAAATATGTTTGCCCGGATTGTGCCTGCGGATACACGCATGTCGTCAGGGAACGGTCAGAGAAATATCATGCGGCAGGAAGCGGAAGACGCCCTGCCGCATCGGAACGAAGAGCGGGAAAGGGGAAGAGCCGGAAATGCCAGAAACGAAGCAGTATGACAGGATCATCATAGGAGCCGGTCTGTACGGACTGTATGCGGCTTTGTTCTGCTGCAAAAGGGGCCAGCACGTGCTCGTTCTGGAGTGCGACCGGCAGCCTTTTCTGCGGGCAACCTACATCAATCAGGCGAGAGTCCATCAGGGGTATCATTATCCAAGATCCCTATCCACCGCAATCAAATCCGCCGGATATTTCGAGCGTTTCAACCGGGACTACGGTTTCTGCATCAACCGCGAATTTGAACAGATCTATGCCACCTCCAGCCAGTATTCCTGGTCGAGCGGGGAACAGTTTGAGAAATTCTGCCGCGCGGCACGAATTCCCTGCGAGGAGCTGCCGGTTGGGAGGTATTTCAAAGAGGGCATGTGCGACGGGGTATTCCGCACGAGGGAATATACCTATGATGCGCGGATTCTGCGGGATTATTTTCTGCGGGAGCTGGAACCCTTCGGGGAGGAGTGCGATCTGTGCTTTGGAGCAGAGATCAAGGCCATTGAAAGACTCACGGATCGGTACCGGATCCGTTTTCAAAGAGACGGGGGGCCGGGGGACTGTGAGGTTTCCGCGCCCTTTGTGCTGAACGCCACCTATGCCGGAATCAACCGGATGGCGGGCTTTGAACCCTTCGACATCAAGTATGAGCTGTGTGAGATCATTCTCTGCGATGTGAACGAGAATCTGAAGAGGATCGGCTTTACGGTAATGGACGGGCCGTTTTTCTCCATCATGCCGTTTGGGAAGACGGGACTTCATTCACTGACGTCGGTAACCTTCACGCCGCACACGACAAGCTATGCGGAGGTTCCTTCCTTTTCCTGTCAGAGGGAAAGCCGGGGACACTGCTCGGAAGAGAAACTTGGCAACTGCAATGACTGCCCGGCCCGGCCGCAGACGGCCTTCCCCTACATGGCCAGTCTTGCGCGCAAGTATCTGAGGGATGAATATGCGTTCCGCTATCGTGAGTCGCTCTTTTCCATGAAGCCGATTCTGATGAGCTCGGAAATTGACGATTCGAGGCCGACGGTGATCCGGAAATTCTCGGACAGGCCGACGTTCGTCAGCGTCCTGTCAGGGAAGATTAATACCGTTTATGATCTGGATGCGGTGCTGGAGGAAAACTGACTCCCGCAAAAAGCGAAGTGGGAATCTTTGGAGATATAGCCAGGTATGAATGAGAAGATTGCAAACAATAAGGAGCAGAATTTCGTCTCTGCCGTCATCTACGTTCACAATGCCGAGGACCGGATTGCAGCGTTTCTCGGCATGGTGATGGAGGTGATGGAGAAGAATTTCGAACACTCGGAGATCATCTGTGTCAACGACAGCTCGGAGGATGAGAGTCTTGCTGTCATCCGGGATGTCAGCAAAAGGGCGGTGAAGACCAGCATTTCCGTTGTGAACATGAGCTATTATCATGGTCTGGAGCTGGCCATGGATGCCGGGATGGACCTTGCAATCGGAGATTTCGTATTCGAGTTCGACAGTACGGTTCCGGATTTCGATCCGTCCGTCATCATGAAAATCTACCGTCACTCACTGGAGGGCTATGACATTGTCAGCGCCTCGCCGAACCGGAAGGAGCGGCTGTCCTCCCGGCTGTTTTACCGGATCTTTGCGAAGTTTGCGGCCGTTTCGTACCGCATGAACACGGAGAGCTTCCGGGTTCTGAGCAGGCGGGTGATCAACCGGGTGAGCTCGATGAACAAGACGGCTCCCTATCGGAAGGCGCTGTATGCCAACTGTGGTCTGAAGACGGATTGTATTCGCTATGAGGTAACGGAGTATCCGATGGGAAAAAGCACCGATGGGGGTCGGGGAGACAATGCCGCACAGCCCGCTCATCACAGGAAGAGACGGGACCGGAGGGAGCAGCGCTATCGTCTGGACCTTGCGGCGGATGCGCTGATTCTGTTTACGGAGGTCGGGTACCGCTTCTCCATGACGATGACGGTTGTGATGATGCTGATGTCCATCTTTATGACGGTGTATTCTCTGGTGACTTATTTTGTGATCCATCCGGTGGAGGGCTGGACGACAACGATTCTGTTCCTGTCCGTGGCTTTTTTCGGCCTTTTCGGGATTCTGACAATCATTGTGAAATATCTGCAGCTCCTGGTGGATATGGTCTTTAAGAGAAAGCACTACAGCTTCGAGAGCATTGAGAAGCTGACCAAATAAGAGACCATGAATCTGCACACCCGGTGAAGAAATATCGAGTTGTTTTGTCACAAGCCAGGATCATGCCGGATCCATTGGACGGTGAACGGGAAATGGAATCACGGAATGCGGAGAGAGAAAGAGAGATTTTAGATATATGAATGCGCTGGTAGGATATACAGGCTTTGTCGGCGGAAACCTCTGTGCGGCGAGCCGGTTTGACGGCTTATACAATTCAAAGAATATCGAAGAGGCTTATGGAACCGGGCCGGAGCTTCTTGTGTACGCGGGCCTTCGCGCGGAGAAATATCTGGCGAACAACGAGCCGGAGAAGGACATGGAGCTGATCCGGCAGGCAGAGGAGAATATCCGGAGAATCGGGCCGAAGAAGCTGGTTTTGATTTCCACCATTGATGTCTTCCGGAATCCGGTCGGCGTGGATGAAACGACGGAAATTGAGACGGAAGGTCTGCAGGCATATGGCTATGACCGCTATCAGCTGGAATGTTGGGTCCGGAGAGAGTATCCGGATGCACTGATTGTCCGGCTCCCGGGCCTTTTCGGGAAGGGGATCAAGAAGAATTTTATCTATGATTACATCCATGTCGTTCCGTTCATGCTGAAGGAGAACAAATTCGAGGAGCTTGCGGGAAGGGAGCCGGGGCTTCGGAAGGTTTACGCGCGGCAGGACAATGGATTTTACCGCCTGCAGGCATCGGAAGAGGAAAAGCGGGAGCTGAAGAGAACATTCCAAGGCCTCGGCTTTACGGCGCTGAACTTCACAGACAGCAGGAGCCACTATCAGTTCTATGATCTGTCAAGGCTCTGGGCGGACATTCAGACGGCACTGGAGCTGGACCTTCGTCTCTGGCATCCGGCAACAGAGCCGGTGACGGCGGGAGAGGTGTACCGGTATCTGACCGGACGGGATTTCTGCAATGAGCTTGTGGGCACACCGGCGGCCTACGATTACCGGACGGTACACGACCGGCAGTTCGGCGGGAGCAATGGATATATCATGGACAAGGAGAACGTTCTGTGGGCAATCCGGACGTTTGTGGAACAAGAAGTCAGATGAGTCAGGACAACTGTTTTCGGATTTGCGGCAGCAGAAATCCGGAACAGGGAATATCTCGAAAAAAATAAAGGATAAATAAAAGATGCAGCAGAACAAAAGACCGGACGGAAAGAAGATCGCGATTGTCATACTCCTTTTGGCAGCGGTGCTTTTTTTGTTCCGGCTGAATGTGACAAAGTCGTTTTTTCACGGATATTTTACAGATGCAAGACCGTATGAGAATGTAGGAGCAGATTCCATTCTTGGGACCTATGATCTTTCCAATGGGGCGTATTCCCTGGAATTCACGCCAGGAGAGGAGCATTTTGCGGGGGTCGTTTTGTATCTGGAGAATCAGCCGGAAAGCAATACGGGGAGCCTTACGCTTCAGGTAAAAGACGCCGGAGGCACTCTTGTAAGCTCTGCAGAGGCAGACCTTGCTGAGGTAAAAAATGAGCATGCCTACAAGGTTCAGATGAAGGGAAAGCTTCGAAAGGGGGAGACGTACCGGCTGGAGATTGCCGCGAAGGACTGCGGAACGGTGCCGTCTCTGATTCTGGTGGATTCTGCTTTCCGGATGGAGGAGAGCATCGGAGACAGTCTTCTGATCGGTTATGCGTATGCAAAGCCGGATTTTTCGGATTCGGAGCGGCTTCTGATCACCCTGTTTGTTCTGGGCGGAATGCTGATTTTCGTTTCCTTTCTTGACGGAAGCGACAGGAAAGAAACAGGGAAACAGAGGATTCCCGCCAGGGTGAAGGCAGAAGGACGACAGCCAAGAGCTATCCGGGGCAACACTCCGAGTGCCCTGCGAAGAGGAGGGATCCTCCTGATTCTGATGACGGCACTTGCCTGGAATTACAGCTTCAACTCTCTGGATGTGAACAATGATTCTTTTGAAGCTTTTCAGGCAGATAGTGAGAGACTGGTGACACAGGCAATCGAAGCGGTCCGGGAGGGAGTCCCCAATCCGTCCGGAACCGGACTGATCAAGCTGGATACCCTGCAGGGAACGGAAGGATCGGAGACGGATTATCCTACGGACGATGACTGGCTGGACGGATACCATCGGACGGATCCGGCCATCCGGCTCCGGGCATCGGCTTATACAGAGCAGTATGCCGTTCCGGGAAATTTTATCCGGTTTGCAGATGGGGAGACGAGTCAGATCCTTGCGGTCGTGGAAGACGAAAATGAAGACTGGATGACGGTGGTACTGGACATCGATAGCCCGCTGGATGAAGAGAGACTGGGAAGCCTTACCGGGGCATCCGTTCTGGATGCGGAAGGAAATCCTGCTCCGGAGAAGGTGGCAGAGGCTTACGGAAGCCAGTATGGACTGCAGGGAAAGGTTTTCCAGCACCTGGCAAATGTAGATCTGGATCTTCTGCGCACCTGGTGTGCGCTGGCAGCGGGTGGCGTCCTTCTTCTGGTGGCCCTGCTTGTCTGCAAAACCTGCGGCAGGCTGATGGGCATGATCTTCTATGCGGTTTTTCTGCTCTCTCCATGGGTCGTGAACTTTGCCAACAACCTGTACTGGGTGGAATTCACCTGGTTTCTTCCGATGGCAGCAGGACTTTTCTGTCTGTGGAAGCTGGATTGCAGGAGGTGTCGGATTCTTTCTTATGTCATCGTAGTTCTCACAGTGATGATCAAGTGCCTGTGTGGCTATGAGTACATTACAACGGTGATGCTGGGGGTCATTGCCTTCCCGGCGGCGGAGTTTTTCACCGCACTGGCGAAAAGAGACCGGGAAAGGGCGGGACTTTTGTTTCGCACCATTTTCCTGCTGGGGGTGTCGGCACTTTTGGGCTTTGCGGCGGCCATTTGCATTCATGCGCCGGTAAAATCCGGCGGAAGCCTCACAGAGGGAATCCGTCTGATCATTCAGGAGGATGTCCTTCGCAGAACCTACGGGGCGGATCTCAATGCGTTTGAAAATCTTCCGGATTTTGAGCAGTATGCGCTGACGGCATCGGCGTGGGAGACACTCTGTAAGTATTTCCATTTCAAGACGGAGGTCATTACCGGCATTGGCGGGAATCTGTTCCCGCTCCTTTGCCTGATTCCCCTGGTGTTGCTTGTCGTGGATGCACGCAGGAAGGTACTGGAGGTACATGAGGCTGCATGGTATGCCGTGTTCTTTCTGACATCGGTCAGCTGGTTCGTGCTGGCCAAATCGCATTCCTGCGTGCACACGCATATGAATTTTGTTCTGTGGTATTTCGGATTCGTACAGAGCTGCTTTTATATCATCTTGCGGCATTTGATTCAGCGGCTGCGGGGACAGGATCCTAACAGGAGTGACAGGGCATCATGAAACTTTCCATTTCCAATATTGCATGGACAGAGGAACAGGATGAGACGGTCTACGGACGGATGCGGGAATGCGGCTTCGAAGGACTGGAGATCGCTCCGACCAGAATTTTTCCGGAGAACCCTTATGAACACCGGCAGGAGGCTGCAGAGTGGGCGCATGGGCTGAGAAGAGCATACGGTTTTTCGGTGCCGTCCATGCAGTCCATCTGGTACGGAAGACCGGAGAAGCTGTTCGGCACGAAGGAAGAACGGAAGGCTCTTGCGGAATATACGAAGAAGGCAATTGATTTTGCGGAGGCGGTCGGATGCCGCAATCTGGTCTTCGGATGCCCGCGAAACCGCTGTCTTCCAGAAAAAAGAGAAACACAGGCCGGTGACAGGATAGAAAATGGAAACAAAACGACGGATGTGGAGGGATGGAACAACAAGAGGGAAGGGGAGCAGGAATCCGAATGGATGGAAACTGCGTCCCGATTTTTCCGTGAACTTGGAGAGTACGCGCTGGCGCACGGAACTGTGATCGGAATGGAAGCCAATCCGCCGATGTACCATACGAACTTTATCAATACAACAAAGGAAGCACTGGAGCTGGTGAAGCGTGTGGATTCCAGGGGCTTTCTTTTAAATCTGGATGTCGGCACGATGCTCGCCTGCGGAGAAGACTGCACGGAGCTGCAGGGGAGCGTTCGCCTTATTAATCATGTCCACATCAGTGAGCCTGGGCTGAAGCCGGTTCAGAAGCGTGCACTTCACCAGGAGCTGAAGAAAATTCTGCGGGAAGAGCATTATGACGGTTTTGTTTCCATAGAAATGGGGAAAACCGAAGACGGATCGCTTAGGGCCCTGAAGGATGCCATGGCTTATGTGCAATTTTTGTTCCGGCATGATGGAACCGGAACGAAACAAACAGACAGCGGCCAGGCAGAAGGAAAGTAGATGAGAGATGCGGTGTTGGCGGAAAAATTGCACAGTGTTCTTGTGAGACTGATCGGTCTGGGTACCTTTCTCCTTTTCACGATGGTTCTGCTGGTAAACCTCGGAGCTGATTTCACGGAATTTACATGGAAAAAGAATTTTCTGCTCCCAAATATCGTTTTGATTGTGGCGGCAGGCGTTGCCTGGTATGCAGTTGTGCGAGTGGGAAGGGGAAGCGGTTCTGATTCTGCAGAAAATTCAGCAATGGATACAGCCATTTCCAAACCTTCACGGGTCTGGCCGATTGCACTGTGCACGGTTCTTTTGTTTTTCCTGCAGCTCTGGATTTGTTACAGCATTTTTTTTGAAACCGGATGGGATCCGGCGGCGGTGACCGCTGAAGTCCGGAATATCATTGAAAACCGGGGGATTAACTGGCAGTGGTATTTTCAAGCATATCCGAACAATCTGACTCTTGCACAGGCCGAATATTGGATTCTGAGAGTGGATCATGCCCTCAATCTGTTTTGTGGAGATTATGAGCTTATGGCGGTAGCTGCGGTCAACTGTGGGCTGTCCTCCATGAGCTGTATGCTGGTATATTTCCTTGCCAGGCGACTTTTTCAGGGTGATGCGCGGCTTCCCTGGATGCTGTGGGGACTGTCAGTCCTTCTGATTGGATTGTCTCCGTGGATGGTCGTTGCGTATACGGATTCCATGGGACTGATTTTTCCGGTTCTTTGTCTTTTCCTGTATCTGCATCTGATTCATGTGAAAGCTTCATGGGGAAAATTTTTCGGATGGCCTTTTCTTCTGATTCTGGGATACTGCGGTTACCGGATCAAGCCACAGGCAATGATCATGCTGATTGCTATTGGAATAGCGGAATTACTGAGAAATCTGCGTGTCCATGCTGTGGGAAAGACAGAGAAAAGAAAGAAACTTTTTGGAGTTTTGATTGTCTTGATGATTTTCGGCATCGCGGTTATGGAAATTCGCAGAGAACAGAATGATTGGCGGGATTCGCGGGGCTTTGTTGCAGACAATGAGAAGAGTATGGATCCTCTTCATTACCTGAATATGGGGCTGAATACGGAACAGGACGGTGCTTTTCTGCAGTCTGATCTGGATCGGTCGGCAAAATTCGACACCAGGGCGGAGCGGGACCGGTATAATCTGCAGAGCGCAAGAAATCGTATTCGTGCTATGGGACCGGTCGGACTGCTGAAACATCTGGCAAGGAAGATGATGGTGGTTTATGCAGATGGAACCTTTGCCTGGGGATGCGAGCCGGACTTCTGGCAGACCAAATTGCCGGAACCGAATGGAATCACTGCGCGTTTTCTGAGGGAATTTTATTATGAAGATGGCGTATATTATCGTTTGTTTGAAACCATGGAACAGGCGTTGTGGATTTTCATTCTGGTCGGCTGCTGGATTTCCTCCTTTCAATTTATGAAGGACAGCAGAAAACGGAATGTGCACCAT